>NZ_MXQD01000038.1:0-128150 GCF_002165585.1 Paenibacillus sp. MY03
TGGAGGATTAGCGAAGTGGCCAAACGCGGGAGACTGTAAATCTCTTCCTTCGGGTTCGGTGGTTCGAATCCATCATCCTCCACCAGTTTGTAGGGGCATAGTTTAAAGGTAGAACAAAGGTCTCCAAAACCTTTGGTGTGGGTTCAATTCCTGCTGCCCCTGCCAGATTTAATCTAGTGTGTAGCGTGGCGGTCGTGGCGAAGTGGTTAACGCATCGGTTTGTGGATCCGACATTCGGGGGTTCAATTCCCCTCGATCGCCCCATAACTCACACACAAACGAAGTATCTAGTGTTGGGGATTAGCCAAGCGGTAAGGCAACGGACTTTGACTCCGTCATTCCTAGGTTCGATCCCTAGATCCCCAGCCATCAATGCGGAAGTGGCTCAGCGGTAGAGCATCGCCTTGCCAAGGCGAGGGTCGCGGGTTCGATTCCCGTCTTCCGCTCCATTGATTTATTCTGGCGCCATAGCCAAGTGGTAAGGCAGAGCTCTGCAAAAGCTCTACCCCCAGTTCGAGTCTGGGTGGCGCCTCCACAATACCATAATGTGCGGCCTTAGCTCAGCTGGATAGAGCGTTTGACTACGAATCAAAAGGTCAGGAGTTCGAATCTCTTAGGCCGCGCCATTATCTTCTCAAAATGCCGGTGTGGCGGAATGGCAGACGCGCGCGACTCAAAATCGTGAGGGAAACCGTGGAGGTTCGAGTCCTCTCACCGGCACCAACTACGAAATGAAGCTCTTGGGATGAACAATCCTGAGAGTTTTTTGCATATTTTGGGACTTTGCACAAACGCCCGGGGTAGCGCAGATGGGATCATACCGGGTTCCATGCGACGGTTAGGGTGACCAACTGGGAGCAACTACCTGGAGGGGGCTACGAGCGTGGTTCCCTCCAGGATAGTTGAATAATCGAAGATATGCGAGGGCAGAATGTCCTGTTAGCTTGAATAAATGGTCAGGTTAAGCCTCCTGCATCCACAGTTTCAAGTTGCTTGTCGTCTGCAATATATCTTTACGCTGCTCTTCTCCCGAAATTTCGCGTTCGATGATGTATTCGCCAGTGAATCCGAGTTCTTTTAGCTTACGCATGAACACCGGATAATTGACTTTTCCTTCGCCTGCTTGCACTTCTTGTCCCAGATGGTCGCCATTCGTCGGATACAGCCCGTCCTTTACGTGAATATTGCGCACATAGGGGCCAATCGTATCAAGCGCGTCAACCGGGTTTCCTTTTCCGTATAGAATCAGATTCGCGGGATCAAAGTTAATGCCGAGATTGGATGTGCCTACTCGCTCAATGGTGCGAAGCAGCACGATTGGCGTTTCTTGACCCGTCTCGAACCAGAAACCGATTCCTTTGCTTTCGCAATATTCGGCCACCTCTCGAATGGCTTCTACGACTTGCGGATATGCTGGATCTGTCATATTCTCCGGAATAAAGCCGCAATGTGTAATAATCGCAGGAGCGCCGATCCATGTCGCAAAGTCCGCCCATCCCTTTAGCGCTTTGATCCTTTCCTCGCGATACTGCTCCGGTACAAGCCCCAGCGTGATGGGACCTTCAATAAAGTTCCAAACCCCCGGACCTGGAACACCTGCCCACACAGCACATATGCGCACGTTCGCCTCGCGCGCTTCCTTCACGACACGTTCGGCCACCTCTGGTGTGCAAAGCGCCGTGTCCCAACCGCAAAGCTGGCAGACACGAAAGTCGTATTGGCTGACAACCTGAAACATATTTTCCTTTTTGCTTGTATCAAGCAAATGAATAACGCCGATATCCATCTTAACTGCCTCCTTCAATGTAATAAGTTAGTCGATTTGTATAAACTGTCCGCCCGAGCTGGCTGATTTTCGCTCTGCTTCGACGATACGCAACGCAAGAAGAGAATCCTCCGGAGTAGAGGTGATGATGTCCTCGTCGTTCAACAGACGCTCAGCGAAATATTTAATTTCACGATAATAGCCGAGATTCCCATCATGCTCATAGACCCAGGCAGGCTCATTCGCCGGATAGACGGTTAATCGGCCAGCTTCAAACACGAGAGTTGCCGTATCCATATGAACACGGAAAGTCATTGCGAACCCGAATTCTCCCGGAAGCGACAAATCGGCATCAGCGTGAATGATCTTCCCGTCGGAATAACGGAAGTGCGCGGAAACGATATCATAGTGATCGCTGCACAGCGCCGATACCGACTCTGGCTTGCCGAATAAAAAGTTGATCATATCTACATCGTGAATATGCAAATCAACGAGCGCACCGCCGCTCTTATCGACTTGCAGCATCCAGTTTTCGTAAGACCATGTCGGCGCTCCGCCGCCTCTAAAGAAGGTAGCCGCCTTTACTTGTCCATATGTTGCGCTGTCTACCACGCTTTTTAAATATTCATATTCCGGCCAGAAACGAAGGCAATGCGCGATCATCAGCTTTTTCCCCGTAGCTGCCGCCGCCTCCAGCATAGCCCCCCCGTTGTCCGAATTCAGTGCAATCGGCTTCTCGCACAGGACGTGAAGTCCCTTGTTCAAGGACCGAATCGTAAACTCGTCATGCAAATAAGTGGGCAGCGTTATATCTACCATATCCATGTCTTCCTGAAAAAAAAGATCTGCATCCGTGAACGTGGAAACCTTGGACAAGTCGTACGTCCCGTTAGAATCGACTACGTTGCTATCTTGCTTGTTCCCCTTAAACTTTTGCTCATCGGTATCGAATATGGCAACCAGCTTAATCGGAAATCCCTCGCGCTCTAACTGAGCGTAGGCATCCAGGTGCACATGTCCGATCGATCCTAAACCGATCAATCCGACTTTAATCATTGTACCGTCAACTCCTTATCTGGTATTCAACTGACAGTCACCATGATAGCGCTTAAATCATGTTCTTGATTTAGATAATGGGTTGGTATATTTGCACTTTATATTGCATTATAGAACGGAGTATGTATACTTTAACTCAGAGGGGGCAGATGATGGACGTTATACCTTACAGGCTGAATGAACAAATTGTCGTTCACGATATTTACACCTGCTACTATTTTGAGTTGTCGAACCGACAACAATATACTGGGGAAAGTCATGATTTCTGGGAAATGGTTTACGTGGATAAAGGTGAAGTGAACGCCAATACGGAATCGGGCTATTATCGGCTTAATCAGGGCAATATTCTCGTTCATAGTCCGAATGAATACCATCAGCTGGAGAGCACCGGCAACAAAGCCCCAAATTTGTTCATCGTTACGTTTCGATGCGATAATGAGGCTATGACGTTTTTTGATGAACACAAGCTGTTTCGCATAGGACAAGTCGAGCACGGGGTGTTAGCGCGGTTGATGAAAGAAAGTTTGTATGCCTTCGGCTTGAATCTGTACCCGATCACTTCTAAACCGGATGCATTGTTCGCCTCGGAGCAGCTATTCAAAATTTATCTGGAGCAGTTGCTTATCTTGATTATTCGCAATGAACGAACGAACACCCCCCAATCCTCACTCTTATCAACCACGAGTGAAAATCAGAGTGTAAATTTGAGTAAACAAATAATACAATATTTGGAACGGAATATATCGAGCAAAATAACGCTGGACGACTTATGCGATCATTTCAACATAAGCCGAACGCAAATAAATATACTGTTCAAGCGATCTGTCGGCATTGGGATTATCGCATACCTCAATCAAATGAAAATCGAACATGCAAAAAAATACATCCGTGAAGAGAGCTTCAATTTGACCGAAATATCGAATCTGCTCGGGTACAGCAGCGTCCATTACTTCTCGCGCCACTTCAAGAAAACGGTTGGGATGACGCCGTCGGAGTATGCGAGAACGATTAAGGCAAGAAATGAGCCTGTTTCATAGGTAAAGCGTCACTTGATAACGGCTAGAGTAACTATGGTTGTCGGGAGCCGTCAGGAATAGCTATTGTGGGGAGTGTCAGAGTTTTCTGACGCTCCCTAATTATTTTTTCTGTATTTTAAGGGAGTCGTTCCAATCGCTTTTTTAAATAATTGGATGAAGTACGGGGGGCTTGGCAACCCAACCTTGATTCCAATCTGCTCCACGGATAAATCTGTAGTATGGAGCAAACGGCATGCTTGACGTATTCTCCGAACTGTCAAATATTCTCCGATACTGCTTCCTGTTTCATCACGAAATATGCGAGCTGCGTAAAATTTAGATAGGTGTACATATTCAGCGATACGATCCAAGGTCACTTCCTCAGCATAATGCTCTTCAATCCACCGCATGATCATTTCTGAATAGAATACCGGCTTGGCCATATCCTTTGAGTAAGAATTGTAGCTTCCATCTGTATCTGCATCGCGAATGATCGATAGCAGCTGTAAAAACAAAAAAGTGTTTTCTTCCTCAGATTCATCTTCAAACGTTGCTTTGGATTTGTTGAAGGAATACAGACAATGTTCAATCTGTTCAATGACGCCTGAAAGATCAAAAACAGTTGCTCCTATGTGGCCCTGCCATAATTTTTTGAAATAAGCCTGGCGCGAAGGGAATTCCGTTAAATTATGCATGACAATATTTTGATCAAAATGAATGCTTGTGCGGATATATGGATTCTCAGGTCCTGCCTTCATATACACTCGATGAAGTTTATAAGGCGGAAATAGAAATAACATTCCTGATCGAATATCGTAGGTTTGCTGATTAACGATAACTGAGCCGGTTCCTTCGTGAATAAACAGGATCTCGCAATGCTGATGCCAGTGATAGTAACCTTCAAAGTGCATATCCAACCGGCCATTATAGGCCCAATTGATGGTTCGTTCCCCCAATTTCACCTCTGCAAACAGTAGATTCACGTTTCATCCTCCGCACGATTACGACATTTATTCACATCTTATTGTAACTCACCATTTATTTGCATGGATATAATTATATTGTTGATTACGTATACTTCGCAAATGCTCATCCTCGAAACAGGAGTCGTTCAAGATGATCAAGCAAACGATGTACAAGACTGATTTGCATGTCTCCGTTATTTGTCTTGGAACAGCCTTACTCGGAGATAAGGTCAATGAGAAAGAATCATTCCGTTTATTGGACTCTTATGTTGATCTTGGAGGTAATTTTCTCGATACTGCTCTGGCATATGGAGGGTGGAGTGGGCCAGCTAAAGCGGCTAGTGAAAAAACAATCGGCAAATGGCTGAAGCTAAACAAGCGCCATGGGCGGATCATAGTCGGCACGAAAGGAGCTTGCCCAACAACGGAACGCTTCTTCCGATTGTCGCGAACGGATATTCTATCTGATCTGCATAATAGCCTTGAAAACCTGCAAACGGATTGCTTGGATCTGTATTGGCTCCATCGCGATGATCCTGCCAGACCGGTAGAAGAGGTGATTGACTTATTGAATGAACAGGTCCAGGCCGGGAAAATTCGTTATTTCGGTTGCTCTAACTGGACTCTGCCTCGGATTCAAGCAGCACAAACATACGCTGAGCAACATAACAAACAAGGATTTTGCGCGAATCAGCCGATGTGGAGCTTGGCCCAACCCAATCTCGAATATCTCGAGGATCAAACCATCGTGCACATGGATAACGAGATGAAAAAATATCATGAGCTCCATGAAATGCCAGCCATACCGTTTGCTTCACAAGCCGGCGGTTTTTTTAGCGGACGTTATCGTCGTGGCGAGGCAGTTCATCCAGACAAGGATTGTTTCTCCAAGCTTTATTACAATGAGAAAAATTTTAATAAGCTTGAACGGGTTTTGGAAGTGGCGAGACAGTATCAGAAATCACCTGTTGTGATCGCACTTTCTTATTTGTTGTCGCAACCTTTTGCGGTGTTTCCGATCATAGGCTCTTATACGACCAGTCAGTTGACAGAAAGCTGCGCTGCAGGCGACTTCCGTTTGGATGCCGATACATGGCGGTACATAGACGGGATATAGGCTATCACTATAATCACAAAATTGGGGGAAAATAAAATGATTAATATAGCAGTAATTGGATATGGATACAGAGGGAAAGTATTGAGTGACCTTATCGTAAAGTTAAATGAAAATGTAAAAATCAGTGCAATCGTTGATCCCCGCAAGCAAGAGATAATTGATGAA
Organism: Paenibacillus sp. MY03; assembly: GCF_002165585.1. Lineage (NCBI taxonomy): Bacteria > Bacillati > Bacillota > Bacilli > Caryophanales > Paenibacillaceae > Paenibacillus > Paenibacillus sp. MY03. The sequence goes on from NZ_MXQD01000038.1 coordinate 6,085, forward strand.
CTGGGAGTCGCGGCCGCTCATATCCGTTTTTACGATACAGAGGATGAATTGTTAGAGCGCGAGCAACTGGACGGCGTAATTATAGCAACTAGATGTTCGACACATGCACAAATTGCAATAAAAGTATTAGAGAAGAAAATTCCGATTATTCTTGAAAAGCCAGTCTCCACAAATGCAGCAGATTTAATGGCGCTAAAATCGGCATATGAACGATGCAAGACAGCTGTCGCTGTTCCATTTTCATTGCGGCTAAGCCCGCTTGGTCAAGCAGCCAAGGAAATTGTGAGCTCCGGAAAGCTGGGAAAAATCGAGCATGTTCAGGCAATCAACAATGTCTCGTATGGATCTGTCTATTATCAGAATTGGTACCGGGATGAGAATGAAACGGGCGGGATGTTTCTGCAGAAGGCAACACATGATTTTGATCTTATTCAATCTATTGTAGGACTGAAACCGACCTGGGTCAGCGCGATGAAATCCAAGCAAATATTTAAAGGGAACAAACCCGCCGGATTGACATGCGAATCCTGTGAAGAAGAGGATGTCTGCCCTGAAAGCGCTACCCTGCATCGAAGAAGAGGAGAGCCTGTACACGGGGACATGTGCTGCTTCGCATCGGATACGGGAAATGAAGATTCCGGAAGCGCGCTTATTGAATATGAGAGCGGCATGCATGCCAGTTATTCACAAAACTTTTTTGCCCGGAATCATGCGGCGACGCGTAAATTTCGTTTTTTGGGCTACAAAGGTACATTGGAATTTGACTACTACACCAATAAGATTGAAGTCTATATGCATCACACGAATCGAATGGAAACGTATGAAATCCCCCCTGGGAATGATACCCATGGCGGTGGCGACATCGTTGTCTGCGAAAGTCTATTGGATACGATCAGATTCGGTGCGCCATCCAAAACCCCTTTTGAAGAAGCACTGCTGAGTGCCTTGCTGTGCATGAAGGCTAAAAAGTCGGCTGAAACAAGAGAGTTTCAGGAAGTCATATGGCCGAGTTGACGGTTGCTTGTCTGAAAGCTTTGCTTCAATAACAAACGGCAGCATGTCATCGATAAACGGGGGGGAGAGGAGATACGTTAATGATGAAGGGGAAAACGGAACGATCAACAGGATTCACAAGGGGTAGCAAGAAAAAAAACAGAAAAATCATCATGTACATGGTCTTTGCCGTCCTCATGCTTGGAGCAGTCGGATATGGATTGACTTATGTGCCCGATGATGGCGAGCCATTTATCGCTCCTATCAATGAAGATGTACTTAGCAAGCCCATATTTACAGTACAATCCTTGTTGCAAAAGCATGAACCTTACGGCCGAATATTAAACGCTTACATGGCGGGCGGATACAGTGATTACGAAGGTAATGACATCATCATTGGCGGCATGGACTATTCGAACTCGAAAGGAGAAATTGAGAACAAGACCATACTGGGTAACCAAGCCGCAGTGTCAGAAGGAGTCGATTCATTTCTAGAATGGAGCATTCAGGTTCCCGAGTCTGCCATGTATGAGATTGAAATCCGTTATTTGGCGTTAGCGGGGAAAAATGTTGGGGTGGAAAGGTCGTTGACGATTGATGGAATAAGTCCATTTGACGAAGCTTCCCGGCTGCTGTTCCCCCGGCTCTGGACGGACGATCCAAGTCTCGCGCTGGACAACCAAGGGAATGAGATTAGATCCCCCCAGACGGAGAAGGTTGCTTGGCAAACGAAAAGCTTCGATCACCCTGAAGGTTTTTACAAACGCCCTTACAAGTTTTATTTGACGGCAGGTACGCATGTGCTTCGTCTTACAGATATTAAAGAACCGATGGCTATTTCCAGACTGACGTTAAAAAAGCCCACTGCATTGCCTACTTATGAGATAAAGAAAGCCGAATATTTGAGCGCAAGCTACAAAGCTGGCGCAGCTGGGATCATTAAAAAGCAGGCTGAGCATCCCGTTGATAAATCGGAAATGTCATTGCGTTCGGAATGGAGTAACGATCCGCTGAGCGAGCCGAATGCGACCAAAAACATCATCTACAATACGTTCGGCGGGGATCGTTGGAAACGTGGGGGACAGTCGGTGACATGGGAACTCGATGTTCCCGCAGACGGTTTATATCAACTGGCATTCCGCTACATGACGCCGGCGTTTAATACGGCTAGCTATAGAACCCTTCTCATTGATGGCGAAATCCCGTTTGCGGAGATGGAAGAATACGCCTTCCCATTCGTTAAGGGCTGGAGAACAGAAGCAGTGAAGGATCCTACTGACACACCGTACCAGTTTTATTTATCCAAGGGCAAGCATCGCCTCACACTCGTATCCAAGGTTGGCCCATTAAGAGAAACGGTTTTTCAGATTAATGAAGTCGCTAATATGATGAATGAACTGAGTCGTCAAGTCGTTCAAGTGACTGCGGCAACGAAGGATGCAACAGGAAAAATCACAAGCGACAAATACCAGGATTGGGATCTGGAAGCCAAAATTTCGAACTTGATGGAGACCTTGACGACTGCGAAGGAAGCGATCGCAAACATTGCTGATGCAGTTGTCGAAGCGAACGGGAACAAACGCCCAACCTATATGACTGCATTTTCATCGATGTCGCATTTGCTCGATGGCATGATTAAAGATACGGAAACGATCCCTTATCAATTGAACGAGCTCTCTACAGCGCTCGGAGCGCTCGGATCAGCCATCACCAATATTACGGAGCAGCCGTTGTTTATAGACTATATTGCATATGGCGATCCCTCCCATGCCCTGCCGCGCGGAGCATCAACTTATGGAGAAAATCTGATCGGCATTGCCAATCAATTTGTTTATTCATTTCGGGAAGACGGCAGCCAGGTTGGCGATGTATACAATCAGTCGAACAGCGATGATCAGCCCGTGCTAAACGTGTGGGTTGCCCGCGGCCGCGAGTGGGTGAGCATCGTGAAAGATTTGATTGATGAAGATTTTACGCCAAAGACAGGGATTCAAGTGAACATCAATACGGTTCCGATGGGCTCTGAACATCTCCTGCTGCTTGCTTATACTGCGGACAAAGCACCGGATGTGGCTCTGGGCATATCTCCTCAGACGCCTGTTGAATTCGCAATACGGAATGCGCTAGTGGATTTGAATCAATTTTCGGATCTGCAAAAGGTAAAAGAACGTTTTGTGAAGTCGGCGTTTATTCCGTACGAGTATAACAACGGTTTGTATGCGCTGCCAGAAACGCAAGATTTCCAAATGATGTTCTATCGGGAAGATATATTTAACTCGTTGGGGATCGAACCTCCGCAAACCTGGAAAGACGTGTATAAAATACTGCCTATCTTGCAGGAGTATGAAATGGAGTTCTATTATCCCGATGGGGCGGGGGGATATTCCCCGTTTTTGTTCCAGCGTGGCGGGGATTTTTATACGAAACACGGTTTGAAGTCTGCGTTGGATACACCGGAAGCGCTAGACGCATTTAAGGAATGGACGGACTTGATGAACAATTATAAGTTGCCTTTAAAAGCGGACTTCTACCAGCGTTTCCGCACGGGTCAGATGCCTGTGGGCATCGCCGGCTATGACCTGTACGTCCGTCTTATGACTGCTGCGCCTGAATTGAGCGGACTATGGAAAATGGCGCCGATTCCGGGAATAGTGAGAGACGATGGTGGGATCGATCGATCAACCGGAGGCTCCGGACAAACAGCAGTTATCCTTGCATCTTCGAGAAACAAGGAAGCGTCTTGGGAGCTGCTGAAGTGGTGGACGGAGGATAACACTCAGATTCGTTATGGGATTGAGCTGGAGGGTCTGCTCGGCGCCGGCTCACGTTGGAATACGGCAAACGTTGAGGCGATGAAGGGGATGGCGTGGAGCAAGGAAGAGTTGGCGGCGATATTGGAGCAGTGGTCATGGTTTAAAGAACAACCCGTCGTATTAGGCGGATATTATACTTCGCGTCATCTCATGAACGCATGGAATCGAACGGTCATTACCGGGGATAATGCAAGGATCGCGCTTGAGGATGCTTATAAAGAAATAAATAAAGAGCTGCTGCGCAAACAAGAAGAATTCGCCGGTAAGAAGGGTTCTGGCAAAAAGCCTGAAACAGCGGCTCAGCAATTGGGGGAAGGCGGAGCTAATGGATGAAGCTCAATAAGATTGTTAGCGCACACATGAACGATGTTCCAATGAGTCGTGGTCTAATCGCTTTACGAAATTTAATGCAAATAATGAAAGCGATATGGAAATGGCGGATTTCATACTTATTTCTCGCCCCCTTCTTTATCCTGTTTGCCATTTTTATTATTGCGCCGACACTGACGTCTATCGGACTCAGTTTTACTTATTACAATATTTTAGAACCAGCGCGATTTACCGGGTGGTCAAACTTCAAAATGCTGTTCGTAGATGATGACATCTTTATTACAGCTCTGGTAAACACGCTCTATTTTGCATTGGTTACCGGGCCGATCGGATATATTCTCGCCTTTTTTTTCGCCTGGCTCATTCATCAAATCCCGAAACGTTTAAGGCCTTATTATACAACCGTCTTTTATGTCCCTTCCCTCACGAGCGGCGTGGCGATGTCAGTCGTATGGCTCGTCCTGTTCGCAAATGACAGCTATGGTTATTTAAATACATTTTTGATGAATTACGGATTAATTGATGAGCCGGTTCAGTGGCTGGCGGATGTCAAGCTGATAATGCCCGTCATCATCGTGATCTCCTTATGGATGAGTTTCGGAACGAGCTTTCTTGCCTTCTTGGCGGGTTTCGAGACGATCAATACGGAATTGTACGAGGCAGGCAAGATCGACGGTATCCGTTCCCGATTTCAGGAATTATGGTGGATTACGATTCCTTCTATGAAACCGCAAATGCTGTTTGGCGCTGTTTTGGCCGTGGTAGGCGCATTTAAAGTCGGTGAAATAAGCAGTGCTGTTGCCGGCTTTCCGAGTCCTTTATATGCCGGTCATACTATAGTGCTGCATTTGCACGACTACGCCGTGCTTCGCTATGAGATGGGCTATGCTGCAGCGATTTCCGTCGTTTTGTTCGTTCTCATCTACGTTCTAGGTAAATTGTGCTTCCGTATATTTGCCTCGAAGGGAGAATTATGATGGGAAAACGACGCAAGTTTAAAAAACTCGATCTTGGCCTAACCGGCACTATGATTTTTCTGACGTTACTTGGCCTATTAATGTCGTTGCCCTTAGTGTTTCTTATAAGTACTGCCTTCAAGCCGACCGAGGAATTGTTTCTTTATCCGCCGCGCTTTTTTGTGCAGAATCCGACATTGGAAAGCTTCCGGAGCCTGATCGTTTCCACAACAGACAGCAGAATACCTTTTATCAGATATTTGTTTAATAGTTTGTTCGTGACAGGCATCACCGTATTTTTGACAGTCATTATCGGTTCGCTTGCCTGCTATCCATTGGCTAAGCACCCGTTTCCGGGACGTAATATGCTGTTTGGTCTCATTATTGTATCTCTGATGTTTGCTCCGGAAGTGGTTGAGATTCCGCGCTATTTGATCGTCACGAAGTTAGGATTAATCGATACATACGGAGCATTGATCCTGCCCAGTCTGGCCTTTCCGATCGGATTGTTTCTTATGAAGCAGTTTTTGGAGCAAGTGCCTGATGAAATTTTTGAGGCAGGTAAAATCGACGGTGCGACGGAGTGGACGCTGTTTCAAAAAATTGCGTTGCCGCTTATTCGCCCAGCTTGGGCCACGATTGTCATTCTAAGCTTTACAGCGATATGGAACGACGCGGGTTCGCCGGCACTGTTTACACAGTCGGAGCAAATGAAAACATTGCCTTACTATTTGTCGACTGTCAATGGACAAGGAATTGCGCGTGCCGGCGCGAATGCTGCTGCTACTTTCCTGATGACGGTGCCGACAGTGCTCATCTTCGTGCTGTTTCAACGCCGAGTGTTGTCAACTATGGCACACTCAGGAATTAAATCGTAAGGGGGCCGGAGCATGAGACGATTATGGGGCAAGCAAGCGCTGCTTTTAATGGTTCTGGTTATCCTGGCCATCATGCAGCCGGCAGAGGAAGTCCAGGCGAAGGTACCTTATCCGAACTATTTGCTTAGCCCGGATGGATTGTTTTTACCGGTTCCGGCACCGTACGTACCGGATTCCATGATTCTATTGGACGACAAAACGGAGGGTGCCTTCAAGAAACCGCAAGATTTGTTTATTGATAAGAACAATCGGCTATATGTAGCCGATACTGGCAATAACCGAATTGTCATGATGGATGATCAGGGCAACGTTCTGCGTACATACGGAACCGATGAGAGCTTGACGAAGGAAAGCGGCAAGCTGAGCGAGCCGCGTGGCGTATTCGTTGCTGATGACGGTACGTTATTTGTAGCCGACACGGGGAACAAGAGACTCGCAGAATTTGACCCGAACGGTACTTTTGTGCGCTCGTTTGAGCAGCCGGACTCCGAATTGCTTGGCGCGGATTTTGTCTATCAGCCCGTTAAAGTCGTCATGGATTCCAGAGGTTTTTTTTACGTTGTCAGCCAAGGCACACAAAAAGGGCTGATGATGCTGGATCCGGAAGGGAAGTTCCGAGGTTTTTTTGGCGCGAATAAAGTGCAAATCAGCTTCGTTGATGCGCTGGTGCACACGTTCTATTCAAAAGATCAGCGTAAAGGAAAAATCGTCAATTTACCTTATTCGTTCAATAACGTGGCGCTGTCGCCTAATGGATTCATTTATACGACAACAACCGGGCAAGCAAGCAAGCAGGTGAGGAAGCTTAATGCAGTTGGCGGCGATATATTTCCGAACGACAGCCGCGACTTTTCAGACAAATCGTTCCATTATGGCACGCTCATTCAGAACTTCGTCGACGTAGCAATCGATCGCAGAAGCAACATGACGATTATAGACAAACAGTATGGACGGATGTATCAATACGACGAGATGGGGAGGATGCTTTACGCGTTCGGCTCGAACGGCAGCGGCTACGGTATGACTAGTGCTCCCGTTGCATTAGAGGTCGATGAACAAGGGAATTTATATGTGCTCGACGAAGTCCGCAACTTGATCCAGACCTTTAGTCCGACCCCATTCGCCAATTTGGTGCACGAGGCCAATGAGCTCTATGTGCAAGGGAAATACACAGAATCGTTTGAGCCTTGGAAGCGAGTACGTCAAGTCGATAGCTTTTACGAGCTTGCGCTGCAGGCGATGGGACAGTCGAAGCTGCGCCAGGAAGAGTATACAGCGGCTATGGAATATTTTAAAGCTGCTTATGACAAAAGTGGTTTTTCGGATGCTTATTATGAAGCGCGTCGAATTATTGCACGTGAACATTTTGGGACAATCGCCACAACATCAGTGATCGTCATGATGCTTATCTATCTGTTTTACAAATGGAATGCACGCAGATGGCGAGTACGACCGGAAAGCAAACCTCTCTTACGCATGCCGCGGCTTATCAAGCAGATGTTCTTTGTCATGATGCATCCCGTGCAAGGCTTCGAGGCTCTCAGATACGAAGGCAAAGGGAGGTTAGGCGATGCGTTTATCATTATTGGCGCTTATTTAGTCATCAGTGTTCTTGGATATTTAATTCCGAGCTTCTTGTATGAGCCTATGCCGCTTCAATCCGTCAACTGGCAAGCGGTCATCCGTAATGCGCTGTTGCCCTGGGTGTTATGGAGTGTCGTAAACTACGGAATTACGTCGATTTCTTCCGGGGAAGGGCGCATTCGTGATGTGTTTATTGGTACAGCGTACTGCTTTACGCCATTCGTATTTTTTTCGGTGCCGCTCTTGCTGCTGACTCATGTGCTGTCATTAAACGAAATGAAATTTTATGATTTGTTTCAACAAGTGATGCTGCTCTGGACGATCTTACTGATTTTCATCAAAGTCCGTGAAACTCACAGTTACGACACCGGAAAAGCAATAGGGGTTACGTTAGCAACAGCAATAGGTTGCGTCATCGTCATCACTTTGTACATTGTCCTGTATGGAATGGCAATCAATTTGGCTGACTTTGCGCAACAGATTGTCAAGGAGGTGTCGTATATTGGTGCATAATTTTTTATCTCGCAAACGGATTGGAGTGGCTGTCAAAACGGTCATCTTTCTGCTTGTGCTGTCAATCATGATTTGGAACATGGTGCCGCAGGGGGAAAAAACAATTGTGTTCACCCACGAACAATCTGATCTTCTTCCCGCTGCGAAGCATGTAAGAGCCGATCTGTCCCAGAAAGATGGGCTTATCGTGTATGCCGAAGATGACCGACATCGTTTATCCGCCGATCTCGGCGCACAACTATTTATGATTACGGATAAGCAAAGCGGTTATGTCTGGACAAGCAGTCCGGATTTAAGCCAAGAAAGTACGGTGGGAGAGGCGTCACGCCATATTGCCAACTCACCGGTCATGTTTACTTATACGACTAAGTTCAAAGAATTGAAAACGACGAGCTTATTCGCAGAAAAGACATCCTATCAAGTAAATGCGATCGATAAGGGGCTTCAGATTCATTACAGATTAGATCAATTGGGTATCTCGTTTGTGATGGAGGTTGTATTGGAGGATGACGGGTTAAGTGTTCGCTTCCCCCATGAAAGCATCGTTGAGGAAGGCAACTTCTTGACTTCGATTATCGCTTTCCCGATGTTCGGTGCGGCAAAGCAAGGCGAGAGCGGTTATATGGTCATTCCTGATGGCTCAGGTGCGATTACTCATTTTGATCAATCACATAAGCTGTATGATAACCGAGGTTATGAAAAATGGATTTATGGAATCGACCCGACATTCGATACGCAAACTGCGCCGATTCAAGGGGAACAAATCTTAATTCCCGCTATCGGCATGGTAAAGGAACATGTCGGATATGTGCAGACAGCAACGCAAGGCTCGGAAGATGCGAAGCTTTATATGAATCCTCCCGGAGTCTTAGGTCTGGACTATTACCGCGGCGGAGTTGAGTTTATTATCCGGAAGTCGTATTACACTCGTGTGGGCGGTGTACAAAATAACATTCTTCGCATTGAACAGAACATGATTATCGCCAACCGGGAGCTGCGGTTCGATTTCGTCTCCGGTAAAGAAGTATCCTACGTTCAACTGGCCAAGGCAGTCAAAAACCGTTTACTTCCACTATTGGGGCTGGCCAGTTCGGCAAATCAAGTCAATCTATCAAAAGATTCACTAAACAATGCTGTGCTGCTTCGTCTGTTTATGAGCGTCGAGACTCGCGGTGGCGGACTTTCTAAGAAGCTTAAGACGGCTACGACGTTCGGCGAGGCGCAAACCATCGCTGAATTTTACAAAGCTCAAGGAGTTGAGCATTTCGAGCTGGAGCTGAAGGGCTGGTACGATGGCGGTTACTTTGGCAGACTCCCTGGTAAATTTCCAGTAGAAAGTAAGATTGGCGGAAACTCCGGAATGAAAAAGTTGATCGAGTGGGCGAACGAATCAAACATTCCGTTGTCGGTTGAAAATAACGATTTGGATGTGTACCACGAGAAGAAAGCAAATGTGAGTTTGCGTAATGATGTGGTGCGAAAACCGGATGGCAGCGTCTACTCCTATCATCCGATAGGTACAACAGGTTGGTATCGCAGTGAGGTGGATTGGCACACTTTACGTCCGGAAATGGCAGACAAGGAGCGTATCAACAACCTGGAGAAACTGAAAATGCTTGGTATAAGTTCTATCAATGAACGTAATCTAGGCGAACAATTGTTTAGCGATTACAGCATGCATGAGCCTTTGCGCCGTTCGCAGACGGCCGCGTACTTCGAACAATGGCTGGCGCAGGATAAAGAGAAGCTTGGATCGGCAGGCGTGTATGGCGGTCATGTATATGCATTAAAGCATGCCGATCGCATTCTCGACATGACGCAAGCGACCTCGTTTGACTACTTGCTGGATGAACAAATTCCGTTTGTCCAACTCATTTATCACGGCGTTAAACCTTATTATACGAGCGCGATCAACCTGGCGGATCTGCCGCAAACAGAGCTGCTGCGCGCTGTGGAATATGGAGCACTCCCGTCTTTTGAACTGACCTATTTGGCCACGACTGATTTGAAGTTTACATACTATGACAAATTATTCAGCGCCCAATATGAAGAATGGAGGGATACGGTGCTGCTTGCCTACAAGATGTGGCAGGATGTAGGGGCGCGAACGGTGAGGCAGGAGATGATTGATCATTTAAAACTGAACAAAGACGTATCTCGCACGATGTATGAGGACGGAACTACTGTCTGGGTGAATTATGGCGAGTCTGTGTTTATGGCGGATAACATAAGAGTCGAACCGGGTCATTACACAGTTCGGGCGGGGGGGAGTTAATCCATGCGCAAAAAAAAGTTGTTCGGCTATGAACGCAGACGCATGTTCGAAGGCATGTTTTTTGTTTCGCCATGGGTTTTAGGCTTTGCGGTTTTTATGTTGTACCCGCTCTACTCTTCCCTGAAGATCAGCTTTACATCGTCCACGCTGTCTAATCTCATGGGCGGTAATTACGTTGGGATAACCAACTATAAAAATGTTACCATCGATCCCAATTTTGGGAAACTGTTTTTGGGTACCATTACCCGGTCGCTGATTGACATTCCTGTCGTCGTTATTTTTGCTCTTTTTATTGCGGTACTCCTTAACAGCAAAATTATCGGACAAAGCTACTTTCGCGCCTTTTTCTTTGTACCTGTGTTTATTGCCGGTGCAGTCATGAACTTGCTTTTTGCAAACAATCCGACCGACTATAGCATCTTCGACAAACTGGCCGGCGGCATGATGGTTGTGAGCGATATGATCGGTTCCGATGTATTCAACCGGATTGGCCTCTTATTTTGGCGAAGCAGCGTTGAGATCCTTATCTTCTTGGCTGGACTGCAAAGTATTCCGCGAACGCAATATGAAGCGGCTCAAGTGGATGGAGCGACGGCTTGGGAATGTTTTTGGAAAATCACGTTGCCATATCTCTCAGGTGTAATATTGTTGAACTTCATTTATGCCACGATCGATTCTTTTACCGAATCTACGAATCCGATCATGAAGTTTATGCAGATGAAAGTGTTTGAACAGTTGGATTTCGGCTATGCCGCTTCATTAAGCTGGATGTACTTCGGGGTCGTCTTGCTGTTTATCGCCTTTATTATGATCATTGGAAGGAGGTTCGTATACTATGGCGGGGACGTCCGTTAATTATAAGCAAATGCTCGAGAAATACAAGAATCGCAATTTCGTTCAACGGTATGGCCGCAAAACGCGCACCTTGTTGATGAAAATGCTGACGTACCTTGTGCTGCTGGAACTGTCGTTCATTTTTCTGCTGCCGGTGTTTTATATGTTTGTAACGGCTATCAAGTCACCTCAAGACTTGCTCGACTCGACGATTGTTTGGGTGCCGAGTGGCATTCACTGGGATAATTTTGTTAAAGCTTTTCACTTGATCAAATTCACAGAAGCGGTGACGAATTCACTCATGATTACCGTGCTGGCTTGTCTGGGTCAGGTGCTATCGTGTGCGATCGCCGGTTATGGTTTTGGGCGGTACAAATTTCCGGGGATCAACATCTTGTTTTTACTCGTTTTATTGAGCTTGCTTATACCGCCGCAGACCATCATCATCGCCTTATTTACGCTGTTTCATAAATTCGGTTGGCTTAATTCGTATTTGCCGTTTATCATACCTGCGTTTTTTGGCCAGGGACTGCGGGGCGCGTTATTCGTGCTCATCTTCCGGCAATTTTTTCGCAATATGCCTCGAGAGCTTGAAGAAGCGGCGCGTATTGACGGCGCAGGTCCAATTCGACTATTCGTACAGATTATGCTGCCGCTGGCTAAACCGGCAATCGTAATCGTCGCGATGTTCTCGTTCGTATGGCATTGGAACGATAACTACCAGCCGATGATCTACTTGAATCGGGAAGAGTTCTTTACATTGCCCCTGCGTTTGGAATCGCTTAGCTCCGTGTTTAACCGAGCTCTAGGCTTGGATGCGGATGGCGGTTTGAATTTGCCGATACATATGGCTGCGTGTTTGATGGTCGTGCTCCCCGTATTTATTTTGTATCTAGTCGGGCAGCGCTACTTATCGGAAAGTATTGAACGTACAGGTTTTGGTGGCGAATAATAAACGCACGATTACAACATTTCATCGCTCTATTTTTAAACACCAGCACTGCACTCATTGCTATAATTCTAACTAAAGAAGGTGCAGTTAGCGCTTACATTAGTGGAAGGAGATTGGAATAATGGATCCGTTTTTTTTCCGAGAGGCATTGTTTCAGCTTGATATAGATCGCCATGGCGAGGCTGAGAAGTGGTTTTCTCCAGAATATGACAGAGAGCAATGGATGAAGGTGGATGTCCCAGGTTGCTGGGACTTATATAACCGGTCGCTGTGGAGCTATGAAGGAACGGGTTGGTTTTGCCTTGAATTGCCTGCCCAAAATGTTGATATTTATTTATTGCAGAGGCTGATGTTCGAAAGGGTAAGCGGTCATGCCAAGGTATGGATTAACGGACAATGGGTAGGAGAGCATGTGGGGGGCTATCTTCCTTTTGAGTTTGTAGCAAGCCATTATTTAAGGGCAGGAATGACGAATTACATCGTGATGAGTGTGGACAATGAACCGAAGGGCAACAGATTGCCAGGCAACGCAGTCGTAGAATGGATGCAATATGGCGGCATACTTCGGGAGGTTTCTTTCATCTCTACGCCGCACTGCTATATTGACCGGGTGGGTGTGCGAACTCATGGATTTGTTGCAGACCATGTATTGACGTTCGATGTTCATCTTGTTAATCACTCACAGGATCCAGTGGAGGGAAATCTGATACTAAACATCCCGCAGCTTGATTTCAGTTGCGACAAGGAGAACTACATCGTCGTAGAGCCTGGATTCAAAAAGATTGAACGATCGTACAGTGTGCCGCAGGCTCAATATTGGTCGCCGGACACCCCCAATTTATACGAAGTTGAAGCTGTTTTTATGGAAACAAAGGGGAGGTTTTCAGATCGCACAGCAAGTCGTTTCGGAGTTCGGACGGTAGAGGTCAATGACCATCATATCTTATTAAACGGACAACCCTTGATCATAAAAGGGATTAATCGCTATGACGAAATTTTAGACTATGGTCCGTCAGCACCGGCCAGTGTAATCCGCGATGACTTGATTAAAGCCAAAGAGGCAGGGGTTAACTTGATCCGTACGCATTATCCACTGGATTCCATTCAGCTGAATTTGATGGATGAGTTAGGATTGCTCGTTATGGAGGAAATTCCGCTGAACTGGTGGATGAACAACTGGCATCCTACCGCTCCGGCAAATGAAGAGCTTAACGAAGAAATTGCCAAGGACGCGGAACGGGCGTTGCGGGATATGATCAAGCAACATTGCAACCATCCCAGCATTGTGATCTGGAGCATGTGCAACGAATCGGAAACAAACACGCCGCTCGGCATTGATGTTATGCGGGGACTGATGAGACTCGCTCGCGAGGAGGATCAGAGTCGTCTAGTGAGCTTTGTAGCCGAAGGCAATAAACCGGGGCATCTCGCTTTCGAAGAAGCGGATATCGTCTGTTTCAATGTATATTATGGAGCCATGTATGGTGATCCTGCACTGAAACTGAGCGAGATCCACCACAAGGTCATGCAACCGACTATGGAGCACCTTCAGCGTTTTGTCAGAGAGTTCCCGGGAAAGCCCCTGTTGATTACGGAGTTCGGCACACTTGGTTTGCAAGGATTAAAGGGAGATCAACGCCACTCCGAAACGTTTCAGGCTCAATATTTACGTGTGGTCTGGGAGGCCATCATGGGAGTAAATGGAGTACAGGGTGGTATCTTGTGGTGCTGGGCGGATTATTACCATCGCAGAAAGTATTGGGATGTTCCGCTGGGAAGATATGGCGTGCTCACAGTTGATCGGCAAGAGAAAGAATCGTTTAAGATGCTGCAGGAGTTGTTTCTAACTGCAGACTCGATTAAAGGAGGTGAATAGCAGCTCGGGATCTAAGACATTGTGTGCAATTGAAGTGTGTAAAACCGTTCGACAATATGGCTTATCAAACAAGGAGGCGTCAAGCAATGAATAAAAAAACAAGCCGAAAATTAATACCATGGATGTTGCTTGTGTTTACTATGACTGCTGTTCTTGCAGGTTGCAGCGGTAACAACAACAATGGGGAGAGCTCAAGCTCGCTTTCCCCGAGTCCCGGAAACCAGGAGGAAGCTGCAAAATCGATTACCATTCGGATAGGAACGTTTGATGATCCATTTGAACAAGAAACAGCTAGAGCCGTTGCCGAATTGTATGTAAAAGATCATCCGCATGTAACGATAAAGATAGAACCATATGTGGGCGATCCTAAAACCAAAGTGTTGGCTCAAGCGGCTTCTGGAGACCTGCCGGATGTGACGTGGCTGGCGGATGGATACGTGAAGGAATTCGCTGAAGCGGGAGTTTTAGAGCCGCTGGATGGTTATTTGGAAGAAAACAATGTTGATGTCAATGATATTTATCCGGCTATGCTTGGTTATGGCATTATCGATGGTCAGACCTATATGCTCCCCCGTGATTATAATCATATTGTGTTTTATGCAAATACCACCTTGCTGGCACAAGAAGGACTGACACTGCCTGAGAACGGCTGGACATGGGATACTTTTATGGAATACTCCGATAAGCTCACGAAGAAGGATGCTTCTGGAAAAACAACCCAATGGGCCGTTTCTTTGAACCCAACTGCAATAGGAACGTGGATGGCATGTGCTCAAGGACGAGGCGGGCAGTATTTAAATAAAGAAGAGAAAACCGTTAACTTTTCGGATCCTAAAGTTGTTGCTGGATTAAGAGATTGCTGGGATCTAGTGAAAAACGGCAATGCGCAGGATCCGATGGGGCAATATTCTGAAGATCCATTTTATGCTGGGAAAACCGCATTCATGGCGGGGGCAAAGCCATTTGCCGCAGGAATCCATGCTGCTGCCGAGGCGAAGGGATTTGAATGGGATGTAACGACTTTCCCTCAGTTTCCCGTAAAAGCTGCTGTAGGTACAGGTACGAGCGGATATGGTGTAAGTGCCAAATCCAAGCATAAAAAAGAAGCGGCAGGCATTGTAGCTATGTTCGTTAAACAAGAAGGACAAATCGAATTCGGGAAAACTGGAAACGCAGTACCTGTATTGAAATCAATGGAAAGTGATACGACATGGAGAGACAATCCGGTTCCAGGTAAAAATACAGATGCGTTCGTAGCCTTTCCTGAAAATGATGTCTTGCGTGAACATGAGCTCGTACTCTCTACAAATAAGGCGAATACGATTAATTTAGAGGTCGGCAATGCATTTACGAAATACATGTTAGGTGCTGCCACGTTAGAAGATGCATTAAAAGAAGTAGATGAGAAAGCAAACGCTGCCGAATAGTAGTTTCCCGGGCGGAAATCACGTTTCCGCCCTTACAAAACAAATGGGGGCTGCCTGATGATCAAATCAAATTCGTATTCAAGGAAGCGAATAGAGACGGTAGAAGGTTATTTATTTGTTTCTCCCGTTGTTTTAGGCATATTAATTTTTATGTTGTGGCCGATCATCCAATCTTTTTATTATAGTTTCACCCGCTACAGTGTAATAAAATCCCCGGAATGGATCGGTATTGAAAACTATAGCCAGTTGATGCAGAATAGTCTGTTTTGGCATTCACTGAAAATCACCTTTATTTATACGTTTTTGTCCGTTCCTTTTGGATTGATAGCAGGTTTTTTTCTGGCGTTGCTGCTTAAGAGAACAGTGCTGGGAATCCAATGGTTTCGCGCCATCTTTTATTTGCCGGTTGTTGTGCCGGTTGTGGCCTTGGGCGTACTTTGGAAGCAAATTTACAGTCCGGACGCAGGTCTTGCCAATCAGCTTTTGGGGTGGCTTGGTCTTTCCCCATATCCTTGGTTCTCTAACCCCGACACCGTTATGACTTCCCTGATCGTCATGTCATTATGGCAGGCTGGCGGAGCTATGATCATTTGGATAGCCGGACTTGAAGGGGTCCCTGCACATCTGTATGAAGCGGCCATTGTAGACGGGGCATCGCCCATTCGAAGATTCTGGCATATTACGATTCCGATGGTCACGCCCGTTATTTTTTTCAACCTTGTCATGGGTGTAATATCAGCCCTTCAAGTGTTCGGACAAGTGGCGGTTACAACAGGCGGGGGTCCATTAAATGCAAGCAACTTCCTTATGGTCATGATATACAGCGAAGCATTCGGAAGATTGAACATGGGTTATGCGTCAGCTATTTCCTGGATACTATTTCTTCTGATTAGCATATGCACCGCAATCATTTTCCGATCAAGCCGTTCGTGGGTGCATTATGAAGGAGGCGCGAGATAATTTGAAATCCATCAGATCCAGGATAACGTTATCTTTTGTACTCCAATATGCATGTATGTCACTCGGAGCGCTTGTTTTTATGTTTCCGCTCGTTTGGATGGTCTCAAGAAGTTTCATGGGACTCGCGGATCTATATACGCATCCACCACTTATTTTTCCGACACAGGTTAGCTTTCAGGCCTATTCTGAAATTTGGAGTATAAAGCCGTTCTTGTTATATTTCAAAAATACGATGATTGTTGTGCTGTTTACGGTTATTGGCGCTGCATTAACATCTGCGATTTGTGCATTTGGTTTTGCGCGATTAAACTTTCCCGGACGCAATATGATTTTCGGGATGGTACTCGCAACCATGATGCTTCCCGCAGCGGTAACCATTATTCCGCTCTATGTGCTTTTCAGTAATTTAGGCTGGATTAATACGTTGTATCCGCTCACCGTTCCCGCATTTTTTGGCGGAGGAGCGTTTAATATCTTTTTGCTTAGACAGTTTTTTGCATCTTTGCCTAGGGATTTTGACGAAGCGGCAAGGGTGGATGGTTCTAGCACGTGGACGATATTTTGGCGCATATGCATGCCGTTATGTGCCCCTGCGCTCACAGTAGTCATGGTATTGGCATTCAAGGGAGCTTGGGATGATTTTATGGGGCCGCTTATTTACTTGAACAGTGAAGATAAATTTACGCTTGCTTTAGGACTGCTTAGCATATCTCCAGCCGGGGTTGGTGTTGCACCATATGCCAATACTGCCCATGTTATGGCGATTTGCTCACTAACTATTTTGCCGGTTATAACGATCTTTATGGTGGCCCAGAAAAAACTCATATCAGGTGCCGTCGTATCAACCGGAATCAAAGGGTAAAAGAATACGAAATCGAGCGGCGGTGAACAATGCGAAAGATTGATGTCAACTGTATGATCGGTAATTGGGTGAAGCAGGATGTGGAGCCATTACTGGAAAATCAGGTTCAAGATGAGCTGCATTATTATGATATTGACAGAGTCATTGCGTATCATGGAACGGCCAGAAGCTCCAACCCGATGTACGGAAACGAACGGCTATTGGATTATTGTCGGAGCAATCAAAGTATGATTCCTTGCATGGTCGTATCGCCGCATTATAAATACGTCCATGGATGGTCTTTCCTTGAGGATCTGCTAGTTAAGGAAAAGATCCAATTTATTCGTATCTTCCCCAAGGAGCAAGGATATACGCTCGGCAGCAAGCTTACGCATGAAATATTCGGTATGGCAGAGAAGTTGGGCACACATATGATTATCGATTATGAGGAGATCACTTCATCAGATGACAGAGAAATGCCGGAATTTGACAGGTTATTGAGTGATTTTCCGTCCGTTCAAGTTATTGTTACGGCATTTCGGCATCGTCGAAACATGATGATGTATAGCTATTTGGAAAATCACTCTAATTTCTACACAGAGCTTTCACTATGCGACAATTGGAAGGCTTATGAACAAGCGATAGATCGCTATGGGTCTGACCGGATACTCTGGGGAAGCAATATGCCATTCAACAAACCGGGGTCCGCGATTACCATGTTGTCTTACGCAGATATATCCGAACGTGATAAAGAGAAGATCGCTTATGGCAATTTGCAAAGGTTAATAGAAGGAGGGGGGGAAGGGAGTGATAAAGGATGCCGGTAAACATGGAATTCCCTTGAACGATGTTTTGGTCATAGATGTTCATGGTCATCTGGGCGTACATCCGGATCCGTTTGTTCCGGAACATGACGAGAAGATTCAGGCTGGATTATTGAATCCCATACTTAAAAGAGTAGGGGTAGATTATATCATTGTGTCTATGTTGAAGGGGCTTAATATCGGTGAGCTGGAGGCCAATCTATATTTGGCTGAATTGATGCAGACCTATCGCAAAATTTTGGGCTATATTACTTATATCCCTTCGATGATTGGCGAAAGTTTAACGATTGCAGAACAATGCTTTCGTCTATCCGATCGGTTTGTAGGCATGAAAATCCATCCTGATGTAAATAAATACCCAATCAACGGAAGCGGGTATACGCCCTTGTGGGAGTACGCCAATGAGAAAGAGCTGATCGTACTCGTTCATACCTGGAATCAAAGTCCGTTTGCTAATCCTGAATTACTGCATGACATCGCGAGGACATACAAGGATGCAACCATACTGGTCGGGCATTCCGGCGGCATGGGGCATGGGATTACAACTGCAATTGATTTGTCCAATAAATACGATAATGTGTACCTGGATCTAACAGGCGCTTTTATATACTCCGGAAAGTCTCTCGATTTTTTTGTCCAGCAGACCAGTTCTGACAAGCTCTTATTTTCAAGCGATAGTATTTATAATAATGTGGCATGGGAAATTGGAAACATATTGTATTCGCGAGTTTCCGATGAAATTAAATTAAAAGTGTTGGGTTTGAATGCGAAGAGATTGCTTAGTAAATTCATTGCTATACCGTAAAAAATAAGAGGTGCAATATATATCTTTTGGGAGAGAACGGAATGCTAATTAGAGATGAAGACAAAAGGGAAACCCGTTTTTACTCAAGGGTCAGCCGAGAAGAATTAAAGATAGATGAAGCGATCACAAAGGCGCTTATTAAAGTAGATCAGATCATGGACATGTATGGGGATGGATTTGTTAGTCCAGTAACAAGTGAAAATCGCTATTTGCACTCTGCGAACATAGGTTGGACAACCGGCTTTTGGACAGGAATTTTATGGCTTTCTTATGAGCTCACGATGAATCCTAAATATAAACAAGCTGCCGAGAAGCAAGTGATAAGCTTTAGTGACCGTCTCGATCAGCGTGTCGACCTAGATCATCACGATATTGGTTTTCTGTACAGCCCATCATGCGTAGCGGCAAATAAGATAACCGGAGATCCTGGGGCAAGAGAGGTTGCGCTTCGAGCAGCCCAACATTTGTACGATGCCAGATATGAACAACAAGCAGGTATTATCCGATGCTGGTCGGGCGGAAAGTTTGATGAAGATGAATATCGATTCAATATGATCATTGATTCTCTAATGAATATGCCTTTAATGGAATGGGCTTACGAGCAAACGGGACATTTAGAATACAGGGATGCCGTACAGCGCCATATGACGAAGGCCATTAACCATATTATTCGAGAAGATGCATCGACCTTTCATGTCTATGTTTTCGATGAGAAGGGGAAACCCAAATTCGGAGAGACGGCACAGGGATATTCCCATTCTTCTTGCTGGTCACGCGGGCAGGCATGGGGAATTTATGGACTCGCTATTAATTATTCTTACACGAAGGATGAACATATTCTTAAGGTTGCCGAGAGACTGGCTCATTATTTTTTAAATAGATCTCCGGAGGACATGGTTGCCTATTGGGATTTCGAGTTTACGGAAGGAAGTGGTCAGCTTAAAGATAGCTCAGCTTCTGCGGTTGCGGTTTGCGGCTTGCTGGAACTGGCAAAGTGGGTTACAAATGAAGAAGACAAGACGTATTATAGAAATGCGGCAGAACATATTGTTAAAAGTCTGACGGAGAATTATGCCAGCAGTCCTTCTTCTCAAGATCGATGCCTGCTTCTTCATGGCGTAGGCAGCGTACCCCATGATTCGGGGATAGACGAAGGGAATGTGTTCGGCGATTACTATTATTTGGAATCTCTTGTGCGACTGAAAAAGGATTGGAATTGTTACTGGTAGGAACAACGAGGAGGCGCATAGTGATGGAGATTGTTGAGGTAACAGTGGGGCATCAAAATGCCGATATTGTCGGAACAACAAATACTAGTATTCAAATGGCAGTAGATCGGGTAGCTAGTCTTGGCGGGGGAGTGGTAAGATTACTGCCAGGTACCTACATCATGCACGATTCGTTACATCTTCGATCCCATGTACATATTCAGGGGAGCGGGGACGAAACCATACTATGGAAGCCTGCCAGTGTTTCAACACCAGTCATAGAAGTAAATGGATACGGTATGTATTCCATTAAGGTGAAGGAGCCGGAGAAGTTCTCAATCGGTATGGGCATTCATATCTCTGACAAGTTTGCCACAGCCTTCTATACAACAGTTGCGACGGTGTGTTGGAAGCGGGGAAATGAACTGGGAATATCTCGGCAACTGAATCATGATATAGCTGAAGTTTCTGATGGCTCGGCGGTTTCCATCTATCCGATCGTTAGCGGATGTGATGTGGAAGATGTTGTCTTGGACAATTTTATTGTAGATGGAAATGCTGAGGAGAATGAATTTATTAACGGTTGTCGCGGAGGAGGCGTTTATTTTCTTCGTGGCCGTAACATTGACATGCGGAATTTGACAGTCAGAAACTATAATGGAGATGGAATCAGCTTTCAAGCTTGTGTCCATACAAGTGTTGAAAATAGTCTCATACAGAGCAATAAAGGAAGCGGACTTCACCCTGGCAGCGGCTCAGTCGGGTTCATTATGAGGCGTATTGTCAGTATTGACAATGAGCATGACGGACTTTTTTATTGTCTTAGAGTCTCGTATTCATTATGCGAAGAGTGTTTGTTCGAAAACAATAAACGGAATGGAATCTCTATCGGGCATGCAGACACGGATGCAATCATTCGTCATAATACGATTTCGAATAATGGCGGTTTTGGATTGGTTACCCGTTATGACGCAGCGGGTCGTTCGGGGGATCGAACCCTGATCTGTGAAAATGTGTTTCGGGATAACGGTCACGAAAGTGCGGAGATCATGCTCGAAGCCGCATCAGTCGATATGCATATTGTTCGCAATCAATTTATGAACTCAACTAAACCGGAGCATCCGCGTACTGCTGTTTATATTAAAGAGCCGGGGAATGTATTGCATCTGCATGAAAATCCGCTCTCCGGGTTGGAGCTCGTTCGGGCTTCCGAAACATCCTTCTTAAGCGGCGTGGTGTTTGAAAATCCTCAAACCCCGCTTCCAGTAGAACATCAAAGCATACCGCATGAAGCAACCCTGCATCTAAAAAAAATAGGGAGTTGAAGCAAATGACTATTCCGGATAATGATGTTGTTGTATTGCAACCGTTTACAGGCGCGATCCCTCGAACTCAGCAAGACAAAAATGCAGAAAATCTAAGTATTAAGGATTTTGGCGGCGCTGCAGATGGTACCAGCAATGATACGACTGCTTTAGCGACCACATTGAATGCAGTGGGCGCTGGAGGGGTCATGCGGCAAAGTGGAAGAATTGCGTATCAGTACGGAGTAATACCTTCTATTGATGTTACTGTCAGCCACAGCAATGGTGCGGAAATTGGCACAGATGAGAGGTTGACCAATCCCGGTTTTACCGGTGGCACAACAGGCTGGACACTCCATAATTTCAGTTACGGGTCCAATAGCATCACACATACCGCTGGGACTGTCGGTGCTGCAGAGCAGTATGCGACAATTGATTCCTATGCGACCTATATTCTGTTGATAGAAATTACAACGACCGAAGCCGGGAGTATTGCGCCTAGCTTGGGCGGCTCCTCCATATTGGATTCGATTCCGGAATACTACTTGGAAGTAGGGAGTCAAGTCGTAAACGTAGGTTGCTTCCCTATTGATGACGGCTCTATGTTGTTTAAGCTTTCGACGGATACAAGTTGGGCTGGTACGATAACGAGCATATCATTTATCAAAGTTGCCAAAGAAACGGAACCTGCTTTTCTCAATGTTTCAGAGGGAGATCGCCAGATCAATGTTTCCACGGGAGATAGCCCGATGAGAGTGCCTAACATGATTAAGTTTGGTCCTTATTTATCAGGAAGCGTTGCGGTAGGCGATCGTTTGACTGCTTCATGCTGGTACAATGACGCAGCCTTTAATGTTGCAATCGGCGGCAGGGCGCAGCAGTTCTCTCAGCACGGGTTCCAAAATACTGCTGTCGGGGCTTTCTCGTTGCAATTCAATCAAGCGCATCGCAACAGCGCTTATGGGTACAGCGCACTGAGATACAACGGAAATGGAATATCGAACACGGGGATCGGCTATAAAGCCTGTGTAATGAATACGGAGGGCTCCTATAATACCGCCGTCGGTTTTCACGCTGCATTCCAAAATACAACTGGCCATCAAAATACGACAGTCGGGTTTCAGGCCATGTACAATAGTTGGACAGACTCCTACAATACCGCCTTCGGAAGTCAGGCAGGGTTAAACTGTCGAGGCGGGAAAGCCAATACGTTCGTTGGCGCTTTGTCTGGTTGCTTAAATAGCAATGTGAATGTGACTTATAAGTATGAATATACAACTTCTGTAGGCGCTGAATCTTTGGCTCATGGCAGTGAAACAGTTGCGCTTGGGTGGCGTTCGCGTGTTGGGACGGCTGAGACTCCGGTCAGCAACTCGGTGGGAATCGGCACAAGTGTGCGGGTCGAGGCTCAGAGTGCAACGGCAGTGGGGGATGCAGCACACATAGATAAGCACGGTTTGCGGGCAAGCGTAATCGGACAAGGGGCTTTTTCTTCATCCGATCAGGGGGTGTCTGTCGGATTTCGCGCGACATCCAATGCGGGTTATACAACATCGATAGGGGCGCAGTCCGGAACGAATCAAATGGGCAGTTATGGCACCTTCCTCGGATTTGCCGCCGGTTATTCTGCAACCCCGGTGTCATACGGAAATATAACTTGTCTAGGCGTCGGCTCCCAAGTCACGGGAAGCAATCAGCTTCAATTGGGTGATAGCAGCATAACTTCATATGCATACGGTGCGGTACAAGATCGTTCGGATGCAAGAGACAAGGCCAATATCAGGGATACGCAGCTCGGTCTGCCGTTTATTATGAAGCTTCGACCCAGACAATTCAATTGGGATTATCGTCAGGATTATGTCAAGCTTAACGAGGATGGATCGTTCACGGAGCTTTCAAAGGATGGAAGCAAGCAGCGGAAGAGGTTCCATGAGGGACTTATCGCCCAAGAGGTCAAAGAGGTTCTGGATGGGATGGGCGTCGATTGGGGCGGCTATCAAGATCATACCGTCAATGGAGGGGAGGACGTTCTCTCTATTGGTTATACCGAATTGATTGGACCGCTTATCAAAGCGATTCAGGAGTTAAAGGCAGAAGTGGATGCCCTTAAGCTTAATCGTCAATAATTACTTAGGGCCTGTTGCCCCAATCTCAACAACCCCTTCGGGGAGTCGGGATTGGGGTCAACTGCCCTCACAACCAGTCTGCAAGGAGGAATATAAATTGTCCCAGCAAAAGAATGGGTTTGAGCATTATCCAACAATAGAAGAAGTAGATGATTGGATTGATTCTCTTATGGACGAGGCTGAAGTAAATTCCTGCACAGTCGAAGTTCTGGGTCGCAACAGCTTTTCACATCATCTGGGGGTTCATTACGCCAGTAATGAGTTTCGCTATGTCAAGTTCACGCCGAAGCAGGGGACGCCGTTCTATGGGTATTGGCAACCCGCGTGGTCTCAACCCGCCCCTCTGCTGATCCATGTACCGGGCTATGGCGCCGAAATGAGCACGCACCCGGATTTAGTTCAGCAAGGTTATCATGTCCTGCATATTTCTCCACTCGGCTATACTACTCCCGATGGGCCTAACGAAGCTTTGCAGGTGGACGGAGAGTGGCCGGTGCTTCCCGACACTGTAAGCAGCGGGGCAAAGGAGGGATACAGAAGCTGGCTATTGAATTGTATTCAGGCAATAAATTGGGCGGAGGAGCTGGAAGGTACGGTAAAGGGGCGCCTTTCTTTTTTTGGTACGAGTCAAGGGGGCGGAGGGGCGCTCTTGCTCGGATCTATATTCCGTGATCGAGGTGTGCGCTGTGTAGCAGCGGATGTACCTTTCTTGACCAATTTCCCACTTGCCGCAGGTCGAGGCGCCTATGCGCTAACTGCCCCTGGTTTCACTAAACTCCAAAACCCTGCTGCCGGTTGGCGAAGCTTGGGGTTTATCGATACGCTTTCCCATGTGAGACGATTGACGATGCCGGTTCTTCTGACTGGCGGAGGAGAAGATCTAAGTACGCCAGCAGATACGATAGAGTCCTTATTTGAACGTCTGCCGGGCACCCGATCTTATACGATGCTGCAGAACACCGGTCATCGATACACGCGAGAATTTATGCACTTGGCATCAGCATGGTTTCGGATCTACGCCTGATCTATGGATTGAAGCTGATGTCATAAAGCAATAGCTTGGGCAGCACGCATGTGCTGCCAAACACTGTCTCTTTGAGCACAGGAGGAATGAGGAAGGATGGGG
Organism: Paenibacillus sp. MY03; assembly: GCF_002165585.1. Classification (NCBI taxonomy): domain Bacteria; kingdom Bacillati; phylum Bacillota; class Bacilli; order Caryophanales; family Paenibacillaceae; genus Paenibacillus; species Paenibacillus sp. MY03. Next base: position 30,710 of record NZ_MXQD01000038.1, read on the forward strand.
ATCATGCGGCATTGGTGGCACAATAAGTCAGCTATCAGAAGATGGAGAACAAGCATTTTTTGGGCGCTATTTTTATCTTTCCTTACAGTATTGATTTCTCCTGTGGTCTTTGGTTCATTTCTTTATACGCGTATGAGCAGCGGTATGGTGGAAAATGTAAATCGTTCCAATGCGGCGATGTTGGAGCAAGTTAAACAAGTCGTTGATCTTAAAATTCGGGAACTCAATCAGGATATTGTTCAACTCTCCTATAATCCTAAGCTTGACTGGCTGTTGCGCAATGGGGACAGCGCGAAATCTGCAAAAGATTTGTATAAATTTATTGAATACATCAATGAGTTAAACCGCTATCGCCAGGTTAATGGCACGTTAGGAAATTTCTTCATCTACTTGGCCAATACCAATATGGTGTTGACGCCAAAAGCGAAAACGGTTGCAGAGGACTACTTCAAGCTGAGTCAAGTTTATCAGGGAATGGAATTTGCTGAGATTAAAGAAACGATGTTAACAGGATACCATAATCGGACATTTCTTCCTTCCGTCACGATCTCTAACCAAACCGGTGCCGAAAATCGCTATATTCCACTCATTCAATCGCTGCCGATGGGTGAAGTTGAGGACATAAAAGGGTCTCTCGTCCTGCTGATTGACGAGCAGCACTTTAATGAATTAATGAAACAGATCGAGTCGGCAAGCGATTCGATCATTTATATAGTGGATGAGAATAATCAACTGATTATGACAACAAATGAGTCAACTAAACCTATCGATCAGGTTCTATCGCGTATTTCCTCAGGATTCCAAACGTTTGAAGATGAGAATGACGGGGTAATGCTTCTGACTTACACTTCATCGAGCGAAAATGGATGGAAATATATAGCGGTTACTCCGAAAGATAAACTGATGTCTAAAGTGAATGAAATGAAAGTGATAGCTTTTGCGATCCTGCTCGTTTATTTGATTGTTGGAGTGGCTGCATGTTTTTCCCTGACGCAAAGATATTATCGTCCACTCAGGGAGGTGGTAACGTCCATTATGTCAGGCAAACACAAGGAGCCAAATAGAATTGTAAATGAACTTGATTTTATTAAGAATACAATTAAAAACTCATTTGAAGAAGAAGAGAAAATGCGAACCGCCTTGCACTTGCAGGCACCCGTTATTAAAGCCAACTATCTCATTCGCTTAATTAAGGGCCAGATGGATGTAGAAGAGGAAGCAAGGAGGAAACTCGAAAGCTTGGGTATTTGTTTCACTTCGGAAGCTTTCCGTATTATTCTGATAGACATTGGGGATTCCGACGATCATTTAGATGGAAGTCGAGTGGGTGACTCTACTTTAATTCCGTTTATCATCACGAATATTGGCTCGGAAATTTTGGGGGACAGAGGGTACATCGTAGAATTAGACAGCAACCAATTGGCAGTGCTCATTAATTCTGACACACAACAGGAGCGGCAGTGTTCCGAGACAGAGAACTTCATAGCGGAGTTGAGAGGGATCGTCGAGAGAAGATTTAATATCAAAATGACAACGGCGATAAGCAATTTTCACCTGGGAATGGACATGATAGGCCATTGCTATAGAGAAGCACGAATTGCTATGGATTATAAGATGATCCGGGGAGAGGGCACGAATATTGCATTTGAGGAGATCAAGGATCTGGATCGAGGTCATTACCATTATCCGCATGAGTTGGAAACCCAACTGTTGAATTTGGCCAAAAGTGGTGACTTTAACGCTGTAAAAAAACAGCTGGAAGATCTATTTGAGCTCAACTTTCTCACAAGGAGCGTTTCTCCGGAGATGGGGAAATGTTTTATATTTGATTTGCTTGGCACGATCCTTAAGTTACAAAACACATTGCATTTAAGCGGCAAGGTTCTATTTGCGGAGGGAGAAGCTCCCATTAAATTGATTATGAGTTGTAATTCGACTACGGAAATGCTTGAACGGATGAAAGAATTGTTTCACCTGGTTTGCAGTTATTTTAATGAAGAGAAAGTAGATCATAGTGACAGGCTATACAACAGAATTAAACAGTTTATTGATGCAAATTATAAAGAAAGTTCATTAACTGTCATCGTTATCGCCGATCATGTACGTATTACACCACAATATTTATCCAATTTTTTTAGAAAACATAGTGGACAGACCATATCGGACTATATCTCTCGTTTGAGAATCGAACGGTCAAAGGAAATGCTCGCCGATCGATCGCTTACCATCTCCATGATCGCGCAGAAGCTTGGATATTCTTACGATATTGGATTAATTCGAACGTTTAAAAAAATCGAAGGGATTACTCCTGGAAAATACAGAGAATTGATAGATGAAAATTGAAGCTGGAGCGCCGAGTTTATTCAGATAGAATGAGCTCGGCTTTGTTGTTGCAAAATTGTTATTCCATATCTTATCTAATGATAGTTAATATTATGTATTGTCCATAGAAAGATAGTCGTCATTTCTTTATTATTAGGGACAGTCGAGAGACTGCTAACGATAAAAAGGGAGGTTTATGGAAGTTGAAAATGATTAGAAAAATGGCTGAAAAACGGATTGTCGCCAGTTGTCTGATTTTCGCTCTATGCAGTAGTGTAGTGGCGGGCTGTAGCGGCACGAATGGAAATGGCAATGCAAGCACTGGGGAGAACAAGGGGAATTCGCCTGAAGCCAGTCAAGCGACAGTAAACGGCGAGAGCGGATACCCGGAGTCCCTCACCTATTGGGCAGGCTTGAATACGAACGTTGCGGCAACGATGACAACGTATAATGACATTGCGGCATACAAGGAATTGGAAAAAGCGACGGGAACTAAGGTCAAGTTTCAGCATGTATCTGCGGATCAAGTAGCGGATCAGTTAAATCTGCTATTAGCTTCCGGCAAGCTTCCAGATGTCATCGAGGCCGACTGGGTTAGTGTCCCCAAAGGGCCGGATAATGCAATCAAGGAAAAGCGAATCATTCGTCTAAATGAATTAATTGAAGAACATGCACCGAATCTGTCTAAAGTGTTACAAGATAATCCTGAATTCAGAAAAATGGTTACGTCGGATGATGGGAATATATATGTATTCCCTTACATCAACGGCGACAAATACTTGTTGACTTACATCGGTCCAGGGATTCGACAAGATTGGTTAGATAAACTTCATTTGCAGATGCCGACTACAATCAACGAATGGGAAGAAGTGCTTACTGCATTTCGTGATCAGGATCCTAACGGCAATAATAAGAAAGACGAGATTCCCTTTTTTCTAGATAATTGGTTTATTTCTTTTTCTGGTGCATTTGTAGGCGCATGGGGAATTACAACTGGATTTTATCAAGAAAATGGAAAGGTCAAATATGGACCGATTCAACCCCAGTTTAAAGAATATCTGGAAACGATGAGCAGATGGTACAAAGAGGGCTTGATTGATAGGGAGTATGCGGCGGCTGACTATAACGTGACGAACTCAAGGGTAATCAACGACCAGGTCGGATCGTTAATGATCGGCGGCAACCAGGCTGGTAAATTTGATACGAATCCACCTAATGGGAGCTTTAGTTTGGCAGGGGCGACATACCCTTCGTTAAACGCAGGAGAAAAGGCTGAAATTGGTCAAAGGGATGCATTCTTCTCAGGAATCGGAGCGGCGATTACGACCAGTGCCAAAAACCCTGAACAAATAGTAAAGTGGTTGGATTACAAGTATAGCGAAGCAGGACATATGCTGTTCAACTTTGGGATTGAAGGAGAAAGCTACACGTTAGTAGACAACTATCCGACTTATACAGATGTCATCATGAAGAGCCCTGATGGTTTACCGATCGGACAGGCTATGGCGAAGTATGTTCTGGCCAGTTTCTCCGGTCCGTTTGTTAAAGATCGCCGTTATTATGAACAATATGCAGGTTCACCGGAGCAGAAGGCAGCCATTAGTACGTGGACGCAGCCTTCAAACGAGAAGTTAATGCCGCCGGTTACATTAACTGCAGATGACGGTTCGAAATTCGCTTCCATTATGAACGATGTAAGCACCTATTATACAGAAATGATTGATAAATTTATTATGGGCGCTGAACCGATCGATCAGTTTGATGACTTTATCGAGACGATTACCAGGATGGGGATTGAAGAGGCTGTCGAACTGCAACAGGCTGCATTGGATCGGTATAACAAACGTTAATGTAATCTCTTTGTTATTATTCGTGTTCAGGCCTATCCCTGAACACGACTATTTTTTTAGCGGCATCATTGAGATCCAGGGGGTGTGAGAATGGCAGTAATAAATAAACGAAATACGAACATGACTAACGGCAATCTGATGCAACGGATTTTCAGAGATTTCAGAATCAATAAATATATATATCTGATGTTACTACCCGTCGTTTCTTATTACCTCCTATTTTATTATGTACCGATGTATGGTGTGCAAATTGCCTTTAAAGATTTTTCGCCACTTCAGGGAATAACCAATAGCGACTGGGTCGGATTTAAGTATTTTATTGAATTTTTTGACAGCTATTATTTTTGGCGGGTCACTCGTAATACGGTTTTGCTGAGTCTATACAATCTGCTTCTGGCATTTCCAGCGGGTATTATTTTAGCTTTATTACTTAACTTGATTCAGAATCAGGTTTTCAAACGTACCGTTCAATCCATTACTTATGTACCTCACTTTATTTCGCTCGTAGTCGTTGTAGGCATGATGGTTGATTTTCTATCAAGGGATGGTTTGATCAATCAAATTTTGTCTTTCGTATTTGGAATTGAACCGATTTCTTTTTTCCTTGAGCCGGGATGGTTCCGGACGTTGTTTATTAGCTCGGGTATTTGGCAAAATGTTGGATGGAACTCCATTATATTTATAGCGGCGATAGCCAGTATCGATCCAACATTATATGAGGCAGGAAAAATGGATGGCGCCGGAAGATGGCGGCAGTTGCTCCATATTACATTACCCGGAATAATGCCTATCATTACAATCTTGTTAATTTTGGAAGTTGGCATGCTGATGGCTGTTAGCGATGAGAAAATCTTATTAATGTACAAACCTTCTACGTATGAGACGGCAGATGTAATCGGCACTTATGTATACCGTAAAGGTGTTTTGGGAGCGGATTTCGGTTACAGCGCAGCTGTCGGTCTGTTTAACTCAGTTATCAATTTTGTTCTGCTCGTCATAGCCAATCAAACAAGCAAGAAGTATACGGGAAATCGATTATGGTGAGGTGAGGCTTACATGCTGATGAAAAGATCTGCTGGCGAACGTATATTTGATATCGGCAACATGATGTTCATGATCGTTTTGTCCATCGTATCCTTATATCCATTATTATATGTATTGTTTGCTTCTTTAAGTGATCCCGACCTGATGATGCGACACAGGGGACTTCTGTTATTCCCCCAAGGATTTTCATTATCTTCTTATGTACATGTATTTGATAATCCAATGATTCGTATTGGATACATGAATACAATGTTTTATGTGATCCTGGGTACTTTATTGAACATAGTGATGACTGCCTTGGGAGCGTATGCCCTATCGAGAAAAGGCGTGTTGTGGAGAAACCCGATTATGTTCTTGATTGTATTTACAATGTTTTTTCAGGGAGGACTTATCCCTTCCTATCTTCTTATCGGGAATATTGGCTTGATGGATACGCGTTGGGCATTGATATTACCCGCGGCGATGAGTGCTTACAATCTAATTATTATGCGAACATCCTTTCAGTCGATCCCTGTCAGTCTTGAGGAAGCAGCACGAATAGATGGCGCGAATGATTTCGTTATCTTGTATAAGGTAATCCTTCCCTTATCTCTTCCTGTTATTGCGGTCATGTTATTGTTTTATGGAGTAGGACACTGGAACTCCTGGTTTAGCGCTCTTGTTTATTTACGAACGAGGGAATTGTTTCCCCTCCAGCTGTTGCTTCGCGAAATTTTAATCACCAATGATACCAGGGCGATGATGACCAAGATCGCCGGTGATAAGGCTTCCATTGGGATGACGATTAAATACGCGACCATTATCGTGTCTACTTTGCCGATTCTTTTTATCTATCCGTTTTTACAAAAATATTTTAATAAGGGTGTATTAATCGGTGCGCTTAAGGAGTAGCTAAGCATCAGTCAGTATATTGACCGTCCGGTTCTTCCTGGGAGTGGTGACACCCGTACCGCCCCACCGCGTCAGCCAGTCGCGAGCAATAATCTTCGAAGGCGGATCAGTTAAGAGCCAAGGAACTGCAATCGGAAATCAATCGCATGCGCAAGGAATGGGAATCATAGAATACCGCCACATTCGCACATTATTTCCCCTTAAGCGACCGAAACTCTTCATCCCTTATAATCGATTGAAGACCTACGCTATGCTGTGAATCCATTTCTGAAGAGCCCGGTGCGGGAAAGCCGCAAGCCGGGTTCTGTGGGGGTTCGGGCCACCAGTTGGGTGGTCCTACTACCCGGAGACGGGGGCTAGACGCCCCCTCTTACTTGATTCCGGCAATGTAAAATAAGAAAATTTTCATGCGGTTAGTCTACAATTTCCCAAAGTCCTTATTATGCTAAGACCACGGCATCTGCTATTGCGGCATTAATACACTGACGAGTCTGAAGCAGCCAGTCCAAACTTTTTGGATATTGATCGAAAGCAAGCTTTTCCTGCAAACCCTGCTCTAACAACGTCATTGTTTGCTCTCTGCCCACAAGCTTCTCCAGCAATTGAAGCGCGCGCATATCCTGCAATCCTTCATAGAACACTTCCCAACGCAAGGAGTCCAGCGGACCGTCAGCGCCCGGATACACAACAAAGGCATCACCGGAAGGGAAACCGCAATCGGCATCCGTCACGCGGAACGGATCAATCGCTTTAAGGGAATGCTGGCTGTACCAGAAGTTAAAGCCCCAATGCAGGAAACCTTTTACATTAAATTTGTACATTTGTGCACCGATAATTCGGTTACGATAAGATGGCATGCCGAAGAAACGATTGGCTACGTCGATATATTGTCCGCAGCAATAGTACGTCCATAGCGGCTCCACTTGATTCTCAATAAACGGCTCGATATGATTAGTCGCCGGAATAGGCACATCTACCAATCCATGTTGGTAAAAATCATAGTCGGACAAAGCATCAAGGAAAGCAAAATTACCCAAGTGCTTCTTCAGCATTTCGCTGGCTTGGCGGTAAGGCTCCAAATGTTCTTTATGCGGCTCATCCGAAATATGAAAGTACACTTGCTTCTCGATACCGCGCTTTTCAATAAACGCAACAAGTTCCTGTAAAAATTGATCAAGGAACGCGCAATAGGCTTCTCCGCCAGCATCCGTATCCCATCCGAAAATGCGCTGTTCCTCTCCATCCACTTCCGCGATAATTTTAGGAGCATGCTTCGCCCCCCACTGGGTGAACAAATGTGAGAACTCGTAATAGAGAATGCCGACTCTCTCACACATCGCAATCCAGCGCTCAAGCTTCTCAAAATTGAACTCATACGTATGTTCTGCGACTTGCTTCACGCCAATCAATTGAATTGTCGGACGTTCTCCTCCAATTGCCGTATCAAGCGGCGGTGTAAATAGCGGGGTAAGTAACAAGTTCACACCATGTCTGGCAGCATTGCTCGCATATTTCTCGATAAGCTCCCAATGCTCCTCGCCGAGCATCTCTACCTTATATTGTGTTGCTATGCAATCCGTATGGAACCATTCTGTATGAATCAGTTGCTGTGGCGGCAGCTCAGCCGGAAGAACTTCCAGTGTAAACTGTTCTTCTCCCAAGTGAGTACCCTCGCTGCTTGCAAAGGCAAGTGTGATAGCAAAAGATTTCTTGTCTTGCGCTGCATCCACCGCTGCGATAGACGGCAACGCAACCGTTACCCAAATCGAACGCCATTGATGCGGAAGTGCATGCACACCTTGCTCGACAGGATACAAAATATCCGGATACAGACCGGGAGTTGTGCGTGTATAATCATCATCTGTTTGCGCGAAAGTCGGCATATCCGACGGTGCCAAGCCTACCGACCGCAAAGTGATGTAAGGCTTCATTTCGGATTTGACAGATACTTCAAGAAACCTTGACAAGGTGCCACTGCGATAAGCTACTTGAAAGGAGTATACTTCATTCCACAAAGCTGTTCCGCTATTGATCTCTGTATCAAGTAGATCCGAGTCTGCAAACACTTTACTCAGAGAACTTAGACAGCGTGTCTCGAATACTGGTGAAATATTGGTCACGATATGACCTCCTCTAGCTATGATGGTTTCATCATATCAATAGACCTTATTGTTCGCAATCTAAGAATATTGAATAAACTATAACAATAATGACCTTAATTTCAGAAAAAATTTGCGGTATACTCAAATAGAGAAAGATTGCAGAAAGGCAGGGTTTAACCATGGAACAAGGCGCGTTTGCATTCAGATATACAGAAGCTCTCCCTTACTTGCTGCTCGATTCTATTGGTTGGCAATCTACTGATTCACCCTATTACGGCAATAATGGGCATACCCGCACCGACAATGGTCATGTTATTTTTCAATATACCTTGAGTGGGGAAGGCAGGCTTGAATTGGATGGCCAGACATACAGACTCACGCCTGGAAAAGCTTTTATCGTAAAAATTCCGAGTGATCACCGCTATTACTATCCGGTGGATACAGGGGAACCGTGGGAGTTTATATGGCTGAATGCCAAAGGTGAAGATGCGTTTCGCATGTGGGACCGCATTATCGAACATGGAGGTGAAGTTATTGCCTTGCGCGAACGCAGCTTGTCATTGTCCAGTTTCTGGGACATGTATAAAGCTGTATCCGAAGAAAAACTTTCTGATTGTGCAGAGCTGTCCGTTATGTTATACCGCTTCATGCTCTCCTTATTTACTCCCGATGCAGGCTTGAATACACAGGCAGAGAATTCTTCTATAGTAGAAAAAGCCAAACATTATATCAAAGAAAACCTTACCACTCCGGTCACTTTGGAGGATATTGCGGCATATTGCGGGGTATCAGGCGCCTATTTATGCCGCTTGTTCCAACGGAACAAACTTTCTTCGCCGCTGGAATATTTGCGTCGGCGCCGAATTGAAGCTGCTGTCACCATGCTACGTACAACAGAAATGAGCGCACAGGATATTGGCAAACAATGTGGCTTCGAAAGTCCCAGCTACTTCAGTAAAATCTTCAAAGCTTATCTCGGCTTCTCCCCCCGCGCATATCGCGTGCAAAGAGTGAATTATCCATTTGATACGATTTATTTGGACTGATTATCAGATGTATCGCTTGTTCACTCCAACAGGCAACTTATAGTATATTAGAAATGAAGCGAATCGAAAGAGCGTTAGTTTCATAGGGGGAAGCAGTATATAGATGCCTAAAAATTTATCATACAAACAGAAACTGCTTGTTTTTTCGCTCTTGATAGGTATTTTTCCTGTGCTTATTTTGGGTGGTGTATCGCTCAAACTTTTTGCTAGCTTCATGCAGGAAGAAGTTGATTTGCATCAGCAGAGCATTTTAAAGCATTTTCAAACTCAGCTTGATTCATACATAACCCGTCTTGATCATATGTCGGTTTCACTTGCTACCAATGCGCTCATTCTCAAAGGTGCTGAAGAGGGAGTTTCGGCTGATTCGATAAATACTTCCGTGCAATTTATTAACGAAATTCAAAATATGGTTACCAATACGGATATCCCGATCAACATAACCGTTATCCTGAACAGGCATAATGCAGTTTATTCTCATCTTACCGGCATAATGAGGCAAATTGAATATCCGAATAGTGAAATTCTCAAACTGCGATGGACGGGCAGCAACACCTTTTACAAAATTCCGCCCTTTACCTATCAAAACCAAAGCGATCTGTTAATTGTGCGCCCTATTCCAATCAATTCCCCGTCTCCGAATGGAATTCTGGTGCTTCATCTAAATATGGCTCGTCTCGTTGAAATGGTTGAGCAGACGTTGCCTGCCGCCAGTCGCGGACTGCTCGTTTTCGACGATCAGGGTGGTCTTATCGCCAGCGGCGGGGGCTGGGAGAGGACGGATGACGGAGTTGATTTGAAGGAAGCCATCATGCCTCTTTTTGCCGGAATGAAACAATTGCCTGACCGCATTGAGGAGAAAGGGAAAACATATTTACTGACATCTATCCAATCAATAGCTAACGGTTGGACATATGTGGCGGTAACTTCCGCGCAAGAGTTGTCGGCCAAATCGAATCAAATTGAAAAAGTGTCGTTGGCGCTTATACTGGGCATCTGTTTAGTATGGGGTGCCGTTGCTGTATGGGGTACCAGAACATTGTTTAATCCGTTGCAGAGACTGGTCGCCAAATTTACCGGGCAAGACGAGAGACATCACAAGCATGACATCATTACGACTCTTGACCGGACTATGCAGGATATGAAACATGTAAATGAGCGGCTGATGTTGCAGATCAATGAGCAGACGCCTATTCTGAAGGAGCACGCATTGCTCAGTTTGATGCGAGGAGTGCTTTCTAGCGATAGTGATGCGAAGCACAACTGGCGAACCCATGTGGAATCACTGCAAGGAGACTGGTTCTGTGTTGGTATCGTAGAAATTGATCAAATGCTGGAATTAAAGCAGCAGTATAAAGAGAATGATTTATGGCTGATTATGTATGCTCTCCGGAAGATGGTAGAAGAGATCGGCGAAGCCTATCGCCCCGTGCTTGGTATTTCAACCAAACCTGGCCAGATTGCTTTTTTGGTGGGACTAGATGAGCCGGGAGAAGAAGCAGACAAGCTTACTAGACAGTTTGCCAAAAATATTGGCGAGCAGGTCAAAAAGTTTTTCTCCTACTCCGTATCCGTTGCTTTAGCAGAACCGAGACATGGATATGAAAACATTCATGTTTCCTATCGAGAGGCTCATTCTTTTATGATCTATCGACTGACGATGGGGCCGGATGCCTTGTTGCTGCCGGAGCAGATTCGAACAACGATGAATCATTCCCTTCGCGAACTGACCAAAATTGAACGAATGATTGTATCCAGCATGGTACAAGGCGCTTACGATCAAGCAAGCGCTGGCGTTGGAGAGTTGGTTCGGGAAGCGATGCAGTCGCTCCATAGTTTGGAATCGATGGCGGGATTGCTTGTTCATTTGATTGGCGAGATCGAGACGGCATTTCAGGATAATGGAGTAGAGCTCGCAGAGATCGTCGATTCTGATGCGATAATGCAAATTTATGGATTGGATCGATCCGAGCAGCTAATGGTTTGGATGGATGAACGAATAATTGAACCAATCAGGCTGCATGTGGAACAACTTCAGGTTCCAAAGCGCAGAAAAACAGTTCAATCCGCGCTGGCGATTATCCAGGAACAACTTGAAAGCGATTTATCCTTGCAGCAAATCGCGGATGATTTGCAAGTTTCCCGACCTACACTCAGCAAGTGGTTTAAGGAAGAAACAGAGGAAGATTTCCGCGAGTATCTTATCCGCATCAGGATGGAGAAAGCGAAGGAATGGCTGCAGCATTCGGAGATGTCGATCAAAGAAATCTCTGAGCGCTTGCGTTACACGTCTGTTCCGAATTTCTCCAGAATCTTTAAGCAGTCTACGGGCATGACACCGGGCGCTTGTCGCAACTTGCTTCGTGGAGAGAGCGATTAATCGAATCGAAAAGAATTATGTTGAATATAGGAAAGATAGGGGGCTGTCTAATAGTCAGTAGATACTGACTTTGACCGCCCTCTTTTTGTTGTTTCTGCCCGATTATCTTTTTGTTCAGCAGCTTATCTTTTCGTTCCCAAAGGACTTACCAAGTGATAATTGCAGTGTGTTGCGCTGCATGCCATGCTGATTCTGTCGGCAGATCGATTCGGCCGGAAATGATATTTACAATTATGCGGAAGGGGTATTGAATCAATGAAGAAAAAGACTTTGATGAAAAGCATGGTCGCGGTAGTGTTGTTATTGTCCGGCATACTGAGCGCATGCGGAAAGACAGCGGAGCAACCGCCGATAAGTGCAAGTAAGGAACCGAATGCAAGTGCAAGCTCGAAGCCTGCCGAGGAGGTTAATCAGGAAGTCAAAAAAGAAAAAATAGAGTTGAATTGGTTTGTAAGCGCTCCGGCTAATACGTCATTACCGGACGCGAGCAAAGATTTCGTCCTTCAGATGATACAGGACAAGTTTAATGTTGATTTGAAATTGACGTATATGGTTGCCGGAGGCGACTACAATACGAAACTGAACACTTTGCTGGCATCGACACCGCCCGATATGTGGGTAGACAGAAATGCGGATGGCGGTATCAAATACGCGATTGACGGTTTGCTTGCAGATTTAACGCCGTTCCTTTCTCCAGAGACGATGCCGAATTATTTCAAGTATTGGATGACGGAAGAACTATTAGGTCGTTACCAAGTTCAAGGAGCGTTTTATCGCGCGCCGATTCCTTATGCCAAGCAAAGCTACCGGATTTTTTACATCCGTCAGGACTGGCTGGATAACTTGAAATTGAAAATGCCGACAACGTATGAGGAATATATAGAGGTACTGAAGGCATTCACATTCAATGATCCGGATCAAAATGGCAAGCCGGATACTTATGGATTCTCCACTTCGGGCGGAGGAGCGAATCTCGGCTGGGATTGGCCGGAGCTTGCGAAAAATGGTGTGAAATTCCCGTCTTACTTCGAGGATGGCAAGTGGGTTGACGGAACGATGAGCGAAAATATGACAGCGGTTTTGGATGATGTGACCAAGTTGATCGATATGAAGGTTGTCGATCCGGACTGGTATTTGAACAAATCTCCGCAGCATATCGAGAAAGCGATTCAAGGAAAGGTTGGCGTTGTAATGGGTCAAACGATAGATTTCGCGTTTGATAATGCACCGACCAGCATTCAATATCGGACGAAGCAAATTCATCCGCAAGCGGAATGGCGTCCATTCACGATGGTTGGAGATACACCGCTGGCCAATCAGTCTGCTCCGAGCGCTCCGTTTTTGTTCCCTAAAACGGTAGCAGAGAAAAATCCGGAGAAAGTAAAACGTACCATTGAAATTCTTGACTGGCTGGCATCAGAGGAAGGTTATTTGCTTACGCACTTCGGACAAGAAGGTAAGCATTATAAGATGGAAGGCAGAACAGTTACGCTGAACAAGGAAGCTTATCAGAATGATATTTTGAATCAAGGTAACTTCTTGCAAATATGGTCTTTCTTCACGCAGCCTATCGTACAGCCTGAAGTATATGGCTTAACTGTGATTGATCCGAACGAGACTGATCGTGACCGTGAAATTGTTAAATTTTTGCTGAAGCAGCCGCTTAATCCTTATATAGGAGCTCCATTGTTGCCGCCGCAAGACTTTGATATTTCCGCTTTCCGTAAGAGACAGAACGAGTTGTTCTCTAAGGCGATCTTTGATGATAAGTCAGGTAAGAACTGGATGGCGTACCGCGAAGAATTGCTTACAAAGTACAGAGCGCAGGAGTTGCTTGACAAATATACAGAAGATCTGCGGGCAGCAGGCGCACTGAAATAATAAACAAAAGCAAGGCGAAACGGCTACGCCGTCATTTGGCGGCGGGGTGCGTTTCGTTCCGAGAAATATAGAGAAAGTGCAGCAAAATTATATACTTTCCTATATTTTAAGTAAAACGCTGCCCTCTGAATCGTGAGTGCAGGGGGCAGCGCATAGGAAGAGGAGATCAGGGTGTTGGAGACGCTCATTCGTAAACGCTGGTTATATGCCATGATGATACCTGGTTTACTCTATTATTTGATATTTCACTACTTGCCGATGGGCGGTCTTCTGATCGCTTTCAAGGATTATAATTTGTTCAAAGGAATTTGGGGCAGCTCTTGGGTAGGGTTAGAAAACTTCCGGATTTTGTTCGAGTCTGATGATTTTCCTATTATTATGAAAAACACGCTCATTATTAGCGTTTACAGATTGTTGTTTAATATGCTGCCGGACGTCATTCTCGCGCTTATGCTCAACGAAATTCGCGTTCGCTGGTTCAAGCGGGTCGTGCAGACGATTACGTATGGACCGCACTTTTTGTCATGGATTATTGTTTACGGACTTGTGTTTTCTTTTCTCGCCCCCGGATCGGGATTAATTACTACTTTTTTCCGCGATATGGGTTGGGCGACTCCTGAGTTTCTGACGAATTCGGATTGGTTCAGGCCGTTGCTTATTATGACCGAGTTATGGAAAAGTACCGGTTTCGGAGCCATTATCTACTTGGCGGCTCTAGCATCTATCAGCCCGGAGTTGTATGAAGCAGCTATTGTGGATGGAGCCGGGCGCTGGAGACGCATGTGGCATATTACATTGCCGGGTATTCGAGAGGTGTTCGTCCTGTTGCTGATAATCAGATTGGGACATATACTGGACGCCGGATTCGACCAGGTTTATATCTTCTTGAACGCAAGGGTGTACGATGTCGGAGATATTATCGATACCTGGGTGTTCCGCCGCGGCTTGGAAAATCTGGAGTTCAGTATTGCGGCTACTGCCGGCTTGTTTAAATCTGTCATCGGATTGGTGCTTGTCATCGGCGCCAATAAGTTTGCGAAAAAGCTCGGTGGCTCAGGTATCTGGTGACGCATATCACTGCGAATCTCGAAACCATGAAACATAGGGAGAATCAATCATGAATCACTTGAATGTAAACAACACACTCTCGGATCGCATTGTGGATGCTGTTATGTATATTGTTCTGGGGCTGTTTGCGCTGGCTACTTTATTTCCACTGTATTACGTCGTTATTGTATCCATTACTCCGTATTCGGAGGTGTTGCGCAACGGTGGATTTATTATTTGGCCGAGTGAAGTTACCTGGTCCGCGTACAAGGAAATTTTCGGCAGTGTGCGCGTACCGAATGCGATCAAAATAACGGTGTTCATCACGGTTGTCGGTACCTTGCTTAATTTGGTGGTAACCGTTCTGCTCGCGTATCCTTTATCCAAAAAACATCTTGAAGGTAGAAATATTGTGTTAATGGCAGTCGTATTCACGATGCTGTTCACCGGTGGAATTATTCCGACTTACCTGGTTGTGCGGGGAGTTGGATTGTATAACACCGTATGGGCGATGATTGTTCCGGGCATGGTCAGTACATTCAACTTGCTCATTATGAAAACCTATTTCGAGAATTTGCCGGACGAGGTAGAGGAGGCGGCCAAGGTAGACGGCTGCGGCGATATACGCACGCTTGTCAGCATTGTGCTTCCGCTGTCTATGCCGATGGTCGCGACAATAGGGCTATTTTATGGAGTTGGCCACTGGAATGAATATTTTAAAGGAATTATGTACTTGAACGACAAACATTTGGAGCCGATGCAAGTTGTGCTTCGCAATATGATCCAATCAACGGATCTTTCGGGCGAACTTCAATTGGGCGTTGTGCAGATAGTAGAGCAATTGCCGCCGGAGACTATCAAGATGGCGACCGTGACCGTAGCAATTTTGCCGGTTATTATCGTCTATCCGTTTCTGCAAAAGTATTTTATCAAAGGTATGCTCTTAGGGGCAATTAAAGGATAAGTTGAAAGAAAGTTCGCATGAAGATGGATATGGATATGAAGTGAGGTTGAATATATGAATGCGCTTCCGATTTTGATACCGGCGCCGAAGAAGATGCGCTGTAACGGAATGCTAGAGTTGGACAAAAGTTATACGATTACGGTTGAACCAGATACGTCGGCATCGACGATCATACAAGTGGCTGTTCGCCAACTGATCGCCTGGTTTGCGGAGCGTTGGCACGGAACTGCACTTGCCCGTGAAAACGGCAGGAATAGGGATGAAAAGATAGAAAGCGGGCCTGCCTACCGAATTAGACTGGAAGATACGAAGGAGGAATCCGAGAGATACAACCTCATCGCACAGAACAAGGAATTGCGTATCTCCGGGTCGCCGGTCGGGTTACTTCATGGCGTACAAACGCTTATTCAGTTACTTCAGCCCGGGGCAAGCAGCAATTTGCTGAGTGTGCCGCTTGTGGAGATCGAAGATACACCGGATGTGCCGATCAGAGGTTTCTTTGCGGAAAGCTACTGGGGATCTGACAGGATGGAGCTCAGTGATTGGAAAAGCATGATCGATGATATGGTGTCGTTCAAGCTGAACATATTCGGCATCGGTATATACGGCTGCTGGCCCCACGGGCACTGCTATCCTACGGATAGTAATAGCCGTTCGGAATTTTTGTTCGCCCCCGTTCTCGATGATCCGGAGCAGTTGCAGGAAAGACAGATTCATTATTTTGATCCTGTCGCCAAGCAGCTGACTACGAAGACATACCAGGCACCTATTTACGAGGGGGATGGACTGGAGCAGCTTATTGCCTATGCGACGGAGCGGGGAATTCGCGTCGTTCCGCAATTTAACGGACCTGGTCATTCGTCGCTGCTGCCGAGGTTGTACCCGAATATTTCGTCGGTCAATGAGCAGGGGGAACCTACGTACAAAGGTTATTCTTTAACGCATCCGGATACCTTTCCTACATTGAAGCGGCTACTGGGACGGATCGTCGAACGTTATATGTTGCCGTACGGTCAGACATGGTTCCATATCGGCATGGATGAAATAGAAGAGTGGAGCGCTGCGGATTTGGCTGTTTATTCAAAGCGCCAGTTGTTTGAACTGTATATGCTGGAAATCAGCCAATATTTGCTGTCGAGCGGTATGGAAAAGATTATTATTTGGCATGACATGGCGAAAAATTTGACAGAGTTTGATTCATCATTTGAAGTCTTTTTGGAACAGCATAAACTGTCTGGGAAAGTTGTCATTCATTGGTGGGACTATACGATGCCCGTATGTCCTGTTCGAGCCGTTCGCGGAGCTGAAGGCTGGACGGCGCCGAGTACTGGATGGTTGCCTTGGATGATCTACCAGGATCATGTGGAGAACATAGAGAACCGCATTAATGAAGGGATGAAGCATTCGTTCCAAGGGGTGATGGCCTATCATGTCTATTCTCCAAATTATCGGAGGAATGTTGCCAGTTTGGCAGAGAAAGGCTGGAATGCGCAAAGACGGGATGCAACCGAATTTGATCGGTTGTATGCGAACTGGATTGTAGCGGACGAGACACAGCGGTGGGCGAAGGGCATGGGCGATATGCGGAAGTTGTTTGAGTACTCTTCTACATTTGCTTTGTTGATGGAGATCGGTGTGCTTTTCGGTCAACCGAAAAAAGCGCATCTGTATCCTGAACCGATCATCCGCAGTATACTTTCGACGGATGGAACTCACAAAGCGTATCGGATCACCCGGACGTTGGCTCACAATATTTTGCCATTGTTTGAGCAAGGGAAAGCGGTAGCGGGACGGGAGTATGAGCTGCAAGTCATTCGTTTCGAGTGCAGAAGAGTGATTGCGTTGATTGACGCGCTGCTTGGACTTGCAGATGCTGTGCAGGCACTGGAAGACACGCAGGACTCTCCTGTGGAGAAACGAAGCGAGCTTGTTGCAGACATAGGCGCACAATTGCAGTTGGAATTAGATAAGCTGGATGCCTTTCTGATCGAGGTGCAGGACATCTTGCCTGACTACTTGGTGGCTGTTAGCTGGAGAGAATATATGTATTTGCGCGAAGCGATGCGGAAGCAAGTTGAGCAATTAACAAACTGGAATGATAGATTTATTCATTCGGAGGAGAAGTAAGCATGAAAAAAGTTTTGGATGAAGGCTTGAAAATGGATGTATTTAAAACGGCGCCAGATTTTGATAAAGGAGTATTTCAAGAAGCGCTAGAGGCTGCTCTAAAAAAATTGGAAGGCAATGTGGAACAATTCACTGATTTTTTCCCGCATGCCTGGAGTAAAAATAATGTTTATTATCCTAAAGAGGAGAATAGAAACTGGACGGAAGGCTTCTGGACGGGGATGATGTGGCTTGCCTGGGAAATCACCGCAGATGAAAGATACAGAAAAGCCACGGAAGTGCAAGTGGATAGGTTTATTCATAGAATAGACAATAAAATAGCGGTCGATCACCATGATATGGGATTTTTATATAGTCTCTCTTGTGTTGCGGCATTCAAACTGACAGGAAGCGAAAAGGCAAAAACGGCAGCCTTGAAAGCAGCAGACCAGCTCTCGAACCGCTATCTGGAGCCAGCCGGGATCATACGCTCCTGGTCAGGGGGAGAATTTGATGAACCGGATAAACGAGGGAATGTGATCATTGATTCCATGATGAATATGCCCCTCATGTATTGGGCTTCAGAGGTTACCGGAAATCCGGAATACAGGGAAAGAGCGGAATCCCACGCAGAAAGAACATTGGATAACATCGTCAGGGAGGATGCTTCAACCTACCATATGTTTTTATTTGATTCGGAGACGGGTGAACCGAGATTTGGAAGAACGGCTCAGGGACATTCGGATACATCCTGCTGGACACGGGGACAGGCATGGGCCATTTACGGTTCAATACTGAATTATAGGTATACAAAAAATGAAGATTTACTCATGAGCTGCAAGGCCTTGGCGAATTATTTCCTGAACAGGAGTCCTTCAGACCTGGTCGTTTACTGGGATTTTGATTTTACTGACGGCAGTGGCGAATTGAGGGATACATCGGCTTCGGCGATTACGGTGTGCGGTCTTCTGGAGCTGGCCAAGTGGCTTCCGGAAGGAGAGGAAAAGCAGTATTACACTAATGCGGCCTTTAAGATATTGAAGAGTTTGGTTGACAATTACTCTACAATCCATAATGAAGATTCCAATGCGCTGCTTTTGCATGTGGTAGGGAGTATACCGCACAATATGGGCATTGATGAAGCATGCCTGTTTGGGTGCTACTATTACCTTGAGGCTCTGGTAAGAGTGACAAGGGAGTGGGAGTTGTACTGGTAGGTAGGTAGATAGAGCAACTGCTCAGGCAGAGCAGTTGCTCCAGACTAACCTGGCTTACAGGTTATTATCGCAATTTTATAAAAGCGCTTACAAATGATGGGAGGTGATAAAAGAAGGGCTGTAACATTGGAATTAAAAAATTATAAAAAGAAAGGTAAGTGGCAATATGGAAAAGTATCTAAAAATCAGTATAATGTCATGTTTGAGCTGTATCCTGCTTCTATCATCGTTCGGACTTGCTCCAAATGTGAACGCTGACGCAAATGCTGGAAATGAAGCTCAGACAATGGAGTTAGTTCCGCAGCCGATTTCTTATGAAGCGGACAAATGGGCTGTCCTGCCTCAAGTGAATAGCGCGCCAGTAATTGATGGTGTACTTGATGAGGGAATGTGGGCAAATGCGGAGGAAATCGGAAATTTTCAAACGGCTTTTTACAATCAATCGTTGCACGAAAGCGTGAAGTATCAAGTGGCATACGATCAAGGCTACGTTTACATCGGGGGCCGGATTGCAAAGGAGGAAGCAGATAGCCTGGCACAAATTGCAGTCATTCTGAAGCCGCAGGGCAGTGAGAGTTTCTACACCGTTGAAATTCCGATGAATACGGCTGAGGCTCCAAGTTTATTGCCGATTTGGAATCCTTCGCCCGATGTGGCCAAGCTGTGGGAAGATGCAGGTAAAGTGGCCATTGACGCCGCTGAACATGCTTCGTCCACAGATGGGGAAGAGGTATACGTAGAGCTGGCTGTTCCCATTGCGGATATTATGCCTGCAGGAGTCGGGCCGGGTGATGAGTGGCAGATGAATATCGTACATCTGCATAATCTTTACACTCGCCCGCTTAGCTCTTGGGTGCCGATACGCCTTTCCGATCAATGGCATGAGAATCAGCCGAATGATGTACTAGTCCGTATTGGTCTTGTTAATGAAGAGCGATTCGGCAGTATTGTATTTTCAAGTTTATCTGACAGCTTGGTTGATGATACCGGAGATCGTTTCCTTGCAGAACAATCAGATCAATTGCAGCTTTTGTATAATGGTTTTACAGAAAAACAGTTTTCTATGGATCTGAGTTCCCTGTTTCAGAGGGAGAAAAGACTGAACGGATTGAAAAAGACGAAGCATATGGATGTGGAGCTTCAGTGGAAAGAACCTGGGCAGTCCTGGAGCAGGCTGGAGCATGGTGGATTGAACTGGAGTGGGCAAACATTAAAACTGGAATTCGAGCATCCCGCCCCTGTGAAGCGTGGCTTATACCAGTTGCGAATCCATTTATTGCCGAATCATCCGACTGCGCGAAAGATTGCTGTACTAAGCTTCGACCGGGAAGCCATCATCGCTGCCGGAGAAGCCGCGTACGACATGGGAGGCGGCAGCGGAGATGCCGGGCCGCTAGAACAACTGGCATGGAGCGCTCCGTCCCAAAAAGTAGAACAAATCAAGGCTCTCATCCCGCCGCAGCCCGGCTTCCTTTTTGTCGGCTTGCCTGAAATGCCGGAGCTTTATCCAAACGGGTTATATCAGCTTTCGGAAGACGGGCATAGCTTGAAAGCTCCTCGTACAGGCACTGTCTATCCGAATGCTCAATATGCGGAAGATAAGTCGCTAACCTTGGAGAACGGAAAGGGTGAAACCGTTACAATCCCTTATTACGAGGACAATGAAGGAAGAAAGTTTTTTATCACTGCCCATATGTGGTACTTGCAGAAGGCTCGGGCGATTGGTCAGGCTGGGGCGCTAGGACAGACCGATCCGCTTGGGGCAGCTCGCTTGCTATATGCTTTCACGGAAGCTTATGAGGGCTACAATCCGACCGTTGACCGGGTTGGCGGGAACAATCATGCTAACTTGTCTCTTGACAAGCGATCCGGACCGCCGTTTCCATATTGGGGTGGGATATGGGAGCGTTGGTGGTATAACGAACTACCGAGAATCACAACATTGCTTCATCTCTATAAGGAACTGAAAGGAACGAATGCATTCCAATTGCTCAGCGAGGAGTACGGCGAGGATGTCGAACAGCGCATCGTTCAGAACATGATTGTGCCTTCAGCGGAATTCGTGCTGTCGCGTCCCGAATACTTAGGCAATATGTCGTTTCAGACGTGGAAAGGACTGATTGAGGTTGGGATGGCGCTAGACGAGCCAGATTATATTCATCTTGTCCTGGAATCGGTACAGGAACTTGTGAACAAAATGTTCCTCTCCGATGGCTACTGGCAGGAGGTTACTCCAAGCTATCATAATCAGACCATGAACGGACTGTTGGCAGTAGCGGAAATGCTGCAGGGATGGAGCGATCCTGCGGGTTATGTATCGCCTCGAAGCGGTAAGCGATTCGATAATTTGAATGTGCTGCAGCAGTTCCCAAGTATTGGCCGCATCATCGAAAATGCCGATAAGCTGGCATACCCGGATGGGAAAGTGCTACCTATCACTGACACATGGGCGAACCAAGTGCGACCGAACCCGCTGTTGGATGCAGGCTCCTTCCTGCTGCCGGCAGCCAAGGTCGGGAGATTAACCGGAGGATTCGGAGCAGAGCAGACGCAATTGTATATGGGCTTCCAACCGAAGTACGGACACGCTCACAATGATCCGCTCAATCTTAGCTTGTATTCGCAAGGGCAGGAGCTGATGCCGGATCTCGGCTATACGCACAATACCTTCTATCGCTGGTTTTCCTTGTCTACGATGGCGCACAACACGGTTGTTGTGGACAGCGCGAATATGGCGAGAGGGGAAGAGACCAAGCACGGAGGCAATATTTCGGCTTTCGTATCGGAAGGATATCCGTTTCGGATGCTGCGCGCCGAATATGATTCCGCCTACGAAGTAACGGAGAAGTACAGTCGCGAGCCATGGTTCGTCCCGTTCGCGGATGGAAGCGGTGAGCAAGGGTATGTATTGGATTTGTTCCGCATTCAAGGGGGCAGCCGACACGAATATACGCTGCAAGGCGATGCGAATCGCGATGCCCGTTTCGAGACCAATGCGCAGCTCACGGACTACGGTCCATACTTGCTGCCTCCGGGTACTGAGGTTGTACTGCCGGCGAATAATAGCGATAGCGGCAGCGCGGAAGGGCATTATCCTGGCTATATCTATGTCCGGGACGTGCAGCAAGCGGAGCTCGACGGCGAGCAGTATGAATTGACGCTTGTAACGGAGGATAAAGGCGTACAAGGGGCGAGGATGAAGGTGACCGGCTTGCTTGAACCCGGTCAGAACGAGCTGTTCTTGGGACGTTCGCCGTCACTCCGATCCATTCGTCTGCAAGGAACCTCGGTAGACAATAATGACGAAGCAGTGAAACACACAATGCCGAAGCTCGTATTGCGCAGAGAAGGCACGAATTTGAACAGCACCTTTGTAACGCTTATGGAGCCATACAGCGGTGAGCAGTCTCGTGTAGAGGCGATCGACCGCCTTCAACTGAACGGGGCACCGGCAGGAGCTGTCGCAGTTAAAGTGGTTTACGGCAATACGACAGACATTATTCTGAGCAATCCGGATTATCCGAATGAACCTGTGACGGCGGCGGGTGTGACGATGGTAGGAGAGATGGGGTTCATCCGTCTTGTGGACGGAGAGGTGCGGAGCATGTCGCTTGTTGGCGGTACGCTGCTCAGAATGGGAGAGCAGCAAATCGAGGGCGACGGTTATGTGACGGGGGAGATCATGGAGACAAGAAGCGCAGCGCATGGAGACGATATGGACGCGCTAGTCGTAAATGGTCATATACCAGAAGATATCGCGGGACAATACGCTATCGTGCGTCATCCTGATCAAAGTACGTCGGGATATAAAGTCGGAGCTGTTCAGTATGAAGCTGGAAATTCGGTTCTCCTTCTGGCCGAACATGATCCGGGATTTTCGATCGGGGATAACGGCACTTCAGAGCAAACCTATTACCCGGGGCGTCGTTGGACGGGAACTCATACGGTGAGAATATCCGGCAAGGAAAGCGCTGAAGTGATTGGCGCTCCCCCCGTCAGAGACAGTGTTATCTCTGGCACGGTAACGGATGGAGATGGCAGTCCATTGTCAGGAGCTGTTGTCAATTTGAGCGGATATGCCAATATTGTAACGACTACGAATGCAGATGGGACATTTGTGCTCCAGGTTCCGGCAGGACAGCATCGTGTTACAGTTTCAGCGAATGGCTATGCGAGAGCAGTGTCAACGTCGGTGTACGCTGCGTATGGAGAGACCGCTGCTGTATTCATCACGTTAACAACAATGTTGCCGCCGGCCGTCACATCCGACTCCGCTGCACTAATCGTTACCGGAACTGCGGTGACGGCTACAAGCTCGGTGCCAGGCAAGTTATACTTGGTGCCGGCAAAAGCGTATGCTTCCGAAAGCGAGCTTGAACAAGTCGTCTTGTCGGCAGTAGATGGCACGGTATACGGATTGAAGGCAGATGCGTCAGCGGGGATAGAAGTATCGTTCGACACTTCGCATATGGAGCCTGGGAAGTACCAGCTATACGCAGTAAACATGGCAGGCATTGTTTCGCCGGGATCAGCTCCAATAACAGTATTAAGCTCTGAGCCTGCAGTTATTGACGATACAAGCCCATTCGTTACTTACAGCAAACGTTGGTCTACACTAGCTAACGCCTCATTGCATGGGGGAAGTGAGCGTTATGCGCTGGATGATGGCGGATCCGTTGAGATTATGTTTTATGGTACGCGGGCTACTTTGTACGGAAGTACCGCATTTAACGGAGGGATCGCGGACGTTTACGTCGATGGAGAATTGAAGGGACAACATGATAACTATTCGGCTACTGTGATACGACAAGCGCTGATGTGGGATACAGGAGAGCTTCCGCTTGGTATTCATACGATTAAAATGGTCAGAACTGGATATAAAAACGAGCTGTCCTCCGATAAACTTATTCGCTTTGATGTGTTGAAGACGGAGGTAGAAGCTGTAGAAGACTGGTAAACGATATCCGGGTGTGCCTCATTGAATTCCGTTTCAAACGGTACTCTTGGCAAGGCTTATCCAATACTGTTGACCGGAGTAATGAACCTAATAGTACAATTCATTATAAACGGTCGTAAAGCATACGCCGTCCGTATTTTCCGAAAAAGGGAGAATTGGGCGGCGTTTTGCTTGAAAAGTCCGCAAAGCTTTGCTGTTAATTGTCTATGAATTGTTCTGTCTGTACTCCTGAGGGGGAATTCCCATATGCTCAGGGTGAAACACCCTTGCCGTTATCTTCTATTTCGATGGTTAAACGGTTGATCGTCGTTAAAACGCGCGCTCTCAGATGCAGATTCGTTTGCGCTGTTTACGCAACAATTGAGCGAAAATACACAATTATGGTGAGGTAAGAGCCATTCATTCATATATTTGTACATATATACTTAAATTTTGGTTCAGAGGGGTTCCGAACGACGATGTGAAGCGAGAATTTGTGTGTTTTCGTACAAATCGCTGTGCAGGGGCCAAATTTGTTTCGGAAATTGGGGAGAAATGCACAAATGTGCAGACGCAAGGGACCGTTAGGGTGATTTGTCCCTGACGGTTTTTCTCATTACTCCCTTGTCGATAGCTTGTTATTTGAATCTTGAAGTTCTCAATTTGCTTAATTCTCAGCTACATAATTCAGTTAATAAATTATATAGAAGAATCAACTGTTACTAGGATTGGAACTGCTATATTGATCACATAAATATTTTAATGAAGGGGTTTACAAACGTGTATATCGGTTATATAATTTACTTAATGAATTATATAGAACTCACGCACCGAATCGGGAGGGATACGAGCGATGAAAGATGGAGGAGTGAAGGCGGCGTTTGGAAAAGTAAAGATAACGCCAGAGGAGCCGGCACCGCTGCAAGGTTATGATCCTGGTTTATACATTGCGAATCCTGACAAAGACATACTGGATGAACTGTATGCGCGGGTTTTGATTTTGGACGATGGAAGATCTCGGCAAGTGATTGTTAGTGTCGACTGTTGTCTTACAAACGAAAAGGACTACTTGTCACCTAATCCTGATGGGCAAATGGAGCCTTATCGTCAATTGCTCCAAACGTTCCCGGAAGGGACTAAGCGGTTATGGGCGGATGCCGCTCAAACAGAGGAATTTACCGTATCCGTGCATGCCACGCATACCCATAGCGCCCCCGAGCATTTTAGTGGGAAGTATACTTCCCGAATCGCGGCATTGATTGCAGAAACGGCCGAAAGGCTGCAGGACGTACAAATTCGTGCGGCTGCCGGACAATGCAGCGTATCGGTAAATCGTAGACCTCATCTGCAGCATAACGATACATTGCCCATTGATCCTTCGCTCCATCTCATTATGATTGAGTCGGTAGACGGCGAGGCTTTGGGGGCGATCGTCAACTGTGCGGTGCATCCAACCTTGCTGGCCAATCCGTTTAATCGGGTTTCCAGCGAATTTGTCGGACTGGCGATGAGTGAGTACGAATCGACGTTTAAAGAAGGTTTTGTGTCGTTGTTCATTCAAGGGTTTTCTGGAAATGTGGGTCCGAGAGACCATTACCGGACAGAAACAGAAGATACGTATCCTTGGGTGCTCGAGATGGCTCAAGTGCTGCATCTGGATATTGCTCGCGCAGCGAAAGACCTGCAGCCGATTGGCATACTTCCGATGAAAGCGGCAGATAAGCAAGTTACGCTGCCAACGCGTCAAGGATATTATAAGCCAACGATCGACGTGACGCTGCAAGGCTTCCGAATTGGGGATTTGCTGCTGCTTGCCGTATCCTGCGAGGTTTTTAATGGGTATGAGAAGTTGATCAAACCGTATTCCCCAGCGTCGTTTACGTTGATGTCCGGACTTGCAAATGGATGCCATGGGTATCTTCCGACCGTAGAGGCGTTCCGTGATGGGCTGGGAGGATACGAAATGAATGTGACCCCTTACGACGAAACCGTTTCTGATCTATTTGTTCGGGCTGCGGCAGAGCTAGTCGAGAGTTTATAAAAAATAACGGTAGGAAAGTAGGGAACTCGATGCAATTACATGATAATCATACTCCGGTACGTACGAAACCATGGGACTTTGGCTTAGTCAGTACAGCGGAAATTGGCGAGCTGGAAAAAGAGTATGTACTGCGTGTCCTGGACAAAAAGAGAGTATTCCGATATAGCGGTAGCGATAACGAGCTTTCGGAAGCGTATCAATTGGAGAAATTGTACAGTGATCGGCTAGGCGTACAATATTGTCTAGGCGTTAATGCCGGTACTTCGGCGCTGGTAGTTGCGTTGATTGGAGCAGGCATCGGACCGGGAGACGAAGTAATCGTACCAGCATACACCTACATTGCTACTGCGGCTGCCGTCTTAATTGCCCGCGCAGTTCCAGTTATTGTAGATGTAGATGACACATTAACGATGGATCCGCAAGCGCTGGAGGCGGCCATTACCCCTTATACGAAAGCGGTTATTCCCGTCCATATGCGTGGAGTTCCTTGCCAGATGGACGAAATTATGGAGGTCGCGACAAAGCATAACCTTATTGTGATCGAAGATGTGGCACAAGCAAACGGCGGTTCCTACAAAGGCAAGGCGCTCGGATCGATTGGCAATGCCGGCTGCTTTAGCTTTCAGCAATATAAACTGGTTACTGCGGGCGAAGGCGGCATGCTCGTTACCAATGATCCATCGATAAACGCGCGAGCTATGATTTATCATGATTCTGCTTTCGTGTACTGGGATATGAACAAAATGGCCGAAACCGTTCCTTTTGCTGGCGAGAACTACAGACTCAGCGAGCTAAACGCGGCGCTTGCGCTTGCTCAATCACAGCGGATCGATTCTCTTGTATCTCGACTTCAGAAGGTCAAGTCGGTCATTGTTGATGGGATCAAGGATATCGCACAAATACAGCTGCAACGTATTCCGGATCCACAAGGCGACCTCTCTTACAGCTTGGTTTTCTACTTGGATACATTGGAGCAATCCGAACAATTTTCGAAGCTGTTGGTCAAAGAAGGCATTCCAAACGGCACGATTAACAACAATGGTTTTGCCGATCGGCATATTTTTAAAAATTGGAAATACGTAATGGAGAAGCAGGGGGCTTCGGAAAATGATACCCCTTGGAACTGTCAGAGCTACAAAGGCAATGTCCAATATTCGCAAGACATGTGCCCGCAAACAATTGACTGGCTAAACCGTGCTATCGCGATAAATCTGCATCAAAATATGACGGATGAAGATTGTAACGATGTCATTGAAGCGATTCGTAAAGTTGCAGCCACCCTATAAGGAGTGAGTGAGCGAGGATGAGTGAAATGCTGTCAGGCGGAACGGTGAAAAAGAAATTGCGCGTCGGCATGATTGGATACAAGTTTATGGGAAAAGCCCATAGCCACGCTTATCGCGACTTGCCTTTCTATTTCGATACCAAAGTCGAACCTGTCATGCAGGCGATTGCGGGACGCAATCAAGAGGGAGTGCAAGAGGCGGCGGAAAAGATGGGATGGGCTTCGTATGAAACGGATTGGCGTCGTCTGATTGAAAGAGATGACATCGATTTAATTGATATCGTTACACCGAACAACACGCATGCGGAAATCGTGATCGCGGCAGCAAATGCCGGCAAACATATTTTATGCGAGAAACCATTGGCGATGAATGTCGAAGAGGCCGGGCGCATGTTGGAAGCGGTTAAAAAAGCCGGAGTTGTGCATATGATTTGTCACAATTATCGTTTCGCTCCGGCCGTTCGATATGCCAAACAGCTAATCGACAGTGGGAAGCTTGGACATATTTATCATTTTAGAGCTAGATATTTGCAGGATTGGATTATGGACCCCAACTTTCCGCTTGTCTGGCGGATGCGCAAGGATGTATGCGGATCCGGCACGCATGGAGATTTGATGGCTCATTCTATTGATCTGGCACGTTATCTGGTAGGCGAGATCAGCGAAGTGTCCGGAATGATGGATACCTTTATCAAGAAACGTCCTCTGGGAGAAATGAGCGGCGGGTTAAATGCCGAGATTCACGGGGATCAAATGGGCGATGTTGACGTTGATGATGCAGTAGCGTTTCTAGGCCGCTTTGACAATGGGGCGTTCGGCGTCTTCGAAGCGACTCGTTTCGGCAAAGGGAACCGCAATACGAACCAGTTCGAGATTAATGGATCCAAGGGCTCTGTCCGTTGGGATATGCAGAGTATGAACGAATTGGAATTATATTTGGAAGATGATGAGCAAGGCAATCAAGGGTTCCGCACCATCACTTGTACGGAGGGAATCCATCCGTATGCGGGGGCCTACTGGCCTGCAGGTCATATTATCGGTTATGAGCATACTTTTATCAACCTTTTGCATGAGCTAACAAATGGTATTGCCGAAAATAGAAGTCCATCGCCTAATTTCGAGGATGGATATCGCAATCAACTGGTCCTGGAAGCAGTTGAAACTTCATCTGTAAACAAAAGTTGGGTAAAAATACCGACAACAACTATTCTTACGCCATAGAACGGTTAATAGCCGTTTTCACTTGAGAGGAGCTTGACTATGTATCGATTTTCATTTGGACCTTGGAATATTCATGAGGGGGCAGATCCGTTTGGTCCCGCGGTTCGTCAATCCTATGATTTTCAACAGAAACTAGCCGTTTATCGCGAGCTTGGATTCGAAGGCATCCAATTCCACGATGATGATATTGTACCGGATATTGAAAAGAAATCTTATGCGGAAATCATGAAGGAAGCCGGTGCCGTACGTCGTGGTTTAGATGAGCTTGGATTGGTCGCGGAAATTGTTGCTCCACGGCTATGGGAAAGCGAGCGCACGATTGATGGCGCATTTACTTCCAATGATGCGAAGGAGCGCGCCTACGCAATCGAACGTTCCAAACAAGCTGTCGATATTGCGCGAGAGATGGGAACGAACAACTTCGTGTTATGGCTGGCTAGAGAGGGCACCTATATTCGTGAAGCCAAAAATCCGGTTGATTCGGTTAATTACATTGTAGATGCCATGAATCAACTGCTCGAATATGACAGCAATATCCGAATTCTAATTGAACCGAAACCAAATGAGCCAATGGATCATGCGTACATACCGACTATTGGACACACATTAGCGCTTGCTTATCGGACGGTAGATCCGAAGCGAGTGGGCGGGTTAATTGAAACGGCACATTGCATACTGGCAGGTCTTGACCCATCGGATGAAATGGGCTACGCGCTCTCCTTTGACAAGCTGTGGAGCGTACATCTTAATGACCAGAATGGGCTGAAATACGATCAGGATAAGTCATTCGGATCTGATAATTTACGGCGTGCATTTAATCAGGTGCGTGTGCTTGAAGAGAATGGATATGGCAAAAACGGCGAATTTGTCGGCTTGGATGTAAAGGTCATGAGGACGCAGCCGTGCGACATTTCGTATAAACACTTGGAAAATAGCAAAAAAATGTTTTTGCATCTCGTTGATAAGGTGCGTACTTACGACAAAGAAGCAGAGCGTCAGTTTATTGCGGCGCGTGATTATGAAGGACTGGATTTGCATGTTTTAGAACATTTAATGGGGAGATGAATGTCTTGAGCGCTTTTAAAGGTAAAGTAGCCGTCCATGGCATTACTTGGGGCGACAAATTCGAAAAAAGCTTTGAGGAAGCAGCGCTGTTAGGTTACAAGGCCATCGAGCCGTGGCCCTCCTTCGTGTTAGGGTTTGAAAACCGCGAGAGCGAACTGCAGCAATTGCTCGATCGATATGGTCTTACCCTTGCAGGAGTATACGGAGGAGCTTCGGGCGAAGCGGGGCGTTGTTTGGCTGATCCGGCAAAGCAACAGAGTATCATTGACTTTAACGTTCGGCTAGCCAAAATAATAGCCAAATGCGGAGCTGGACATATCGTGTTCGGTCCAGGGGCCCCTCGTAAAGGAGCTATGACGCCGGAACAATTAAAGCAGGCGGCAATTACAATTAACGAATCCGCAAAACGAACGTTGGAATTTGGAGTTAAGTCGTGCGTGCATCCTCATTTGTGGACGGAGATTCAAGATGAGAATGAGCTCGATGATTTGCTTGCGTTATGCGACGCCGAAGTGTTCTTTGCACCTGATACGGCACATTTATCGGGGGCTGGCATGGATGTACCCAGCGTGATTCGTCGGCATAAGGAGCGGGTTGCTTATGTGCATCTTAAGGATCTTGCGCCGAAAGAAGCAAGCAGCCAAGCCACTACCATGTCGATGGGCAATGAAGCATTAACCGATTTTTGCGAGCTTGGTACGGGGGTGATCGACTTCCCGCCTATTATCGACGCATTAAATGAAATTGGCTATGATGGATGGCTGACTGTCGAAATCGACTATTCTGTGCATACGCCTCTACGCAGCTTGGAAATATGCCGCGATTTTGTTGAGCAAGAGCTTAAGATTCCGGTGAGAAGCTGATTTCGTGATAAGAAAGAAGAACAGCCACGGCTAATAGCCGTGGCTGGTTCTATGCCGATAGAAGCCGCACATTTCACGCTACTATGCCGATAACATAATTCATCAAGTAGATTATATGGTCGATTTACTTTGGGTAAAGGTAATTGGTTAGTCGGAAATGATTGAATGAATTTTTTTAATGTATTTACAATAAGGAATTTAAGTTATATAATTTAATGAGTAAAATATATAAGAGCAAAACAGCCATTCAAGCGGAGACAACATGATCATTCAGTCAAAAGCCTTACCCTGTAAGCACAGCGAATACTTATGATAGAATGGGTAGGTGATTTTATTATTGCGTGTGAGAGGATAGTTTAGGATGAAATTGAATCCATTGGAAAATCAAATTCTGAAAGCTATACAGAAATGCGAAGGAGTCTCCCGTAAAGCGTTAGCGGAAATGACAGGCCTTTCGCAAGCGACAATTACTAATATTACAAAAATGCTCATCGAGCATCATTACGTTGTCGAAGGCGATCGTGTTGGCAATGGGATGGGAAGAAAAGAAGTATTGCTGTACTTAAATCCCGAGAAGTTCCGGTTTTTGGGAATTGATATTGGGGGATACCGAATCCGCATTGCATTGGCGGATAACCTCATGAGAATTACGCATGAGCGGGAGTACTTTGTAGATGAGTTTGACGGAGAAGCGGATGTCATAGAGCGTGTGCTGGAGAAAATTGAACAATTTTTGTCCGAGTCGGAATTGAATCCAGATGACCTTGATGGCATAGGGATCGGTGTTACGGGTATCGTGGATAGGAGTATGCAGCGGATATTGAATATTCCAAACCTCAATGCTTGGGGAGAACTGGATATTGTATCCAGGCTGAACCGGCGGTTTGATTGTCCCGTTTATTTGGACGAAAGCGGCCGAACGATGGCTCTAGCCGAGAAAATAGAAGGTAAAGCCAAAGATGTCGAGGACTTTATCAACGTTCACGTTGCTTACGGTATAGTGGCCGGCATATTTATTAATGGGCAATTGCTTAGAGGCGCTAATAATGTAGGCGGGTTGCTCGGACATATTACCGCAGATGAAGAAGCTGGTCGATGTTCGTGTGGCAATTATGGCTGTTTGGAAAATATTGTGACTTATCCGATGATCGAGGATGCTTATAAGCGCCAAGGCGGCCAACTCGAATCCATTGCAGAAGCTTATCGAATAAATGATAAAATCGCATTTGATGTCTGTATTGCGTCAGGCAAAGCGATCGGTATCGCTTTAAGCAACGTTATTAATTTGTTTAACCCGCAAGTGATTTATTTGGGAGGCCCCGTTTTTGAACATTTGCCTATCATTTTCGAAGAAACAAAACGTACGATCTTGCTTAGAGCAAATCGTTATGCTGCAGTAGATATGCAACTGGAGCATAGCTCGTTCGGAGATAAGCAGGGGATGATCGGAGCCTTGACGCTGGTTCGAAATTCGTTGATTGGATGACTGAGCACAAAAGATGAGGGGGCGGAAGATGGAGCGAAATTACGATTTTCGCAAGCGGCTGGAAGTGGTTCATAAGCCGAATCGCCGTGATTCCAGCGTCCGCGCCGAAACGGGCGAGCTGGAAATTTCGGAAGACTGGCGCATCGTTGTCGATGAGGCAGCCAGTCCGCTGCTGGTCCATACGGCCAAGGATTTGCAGGACTACCTGTTTACAAGCATGAACGTTTCCGTTCGTTTGTTGCGGGTAAAGGATATGGCGGAAACGGTTGCTTTGCAAGAGCGTGTAATCGTACTGGCGACGAGCGAGCAATTGCCAGCGATTGGCGCTAAACTTGCGAAGCCGCGAAGTTACCGAATCGTTGTTCAACAAAGTTGCATTATTATATGCGGTTATAATGAACGCGGGGCGGCGCAGGGCAGCTATTTTCTCGAGGATCAGATGAATTTGCGCGAAGCGCCGGTGCTGGCTTGCACGGATGTTACACGCGAACCGCTGTTCTCGCCGCGTATGGCCCATTCCGGCTGGGGGCTGGATCGTTATCCCGATTCGCATTTGAATGCGCTTGCACATGCGGGAATCGACGCGATTATGGTGTTTGTGAAGGACGTTGACGAAACGCCGGAAGGTTATCAGGATTTCAACTATTTGGTCGATCGCGCTGAGCTCTATGGACTGGATGTCTATGTTTACAGCTACTTGATTAGCCGCCTCCATCCGGATGATCCGGATGCGAAACAATATTACGAAAGCACCTATGGACGGGTGTTCAAGGCGTGCCCAAGGTTCAAAGGCGTTATTCTCGTCGGGGAATCATGCGAATTCCCGAGCAAGGATACAAATACGACGGGCAAGCTGCGGCTTGATTGGCCGGCCGATCAACCGCAAACGAAGCCGAGTCCAGGTTGGTGGCCGTGTGAAGACTTTCCGCAGTGGCTGAACCTGTTGTCGGGAACGATTCGCGCGCATAACCCGGATGCGGACATCGTATTTTGGACGTACAACTGGGGGTGGGCGCCGGAGGAAGATCGCCTGAAGCTTATCCGCGCGCTGCCGGAAAATATTACGCTGCAAGTGACGTTCGAGATGTTCGAGCAAATACGCAATGAGCATGTCACTCACGTTTGCGTAGACTATACGCTTTCAAACGTCGGACCTGGCGCGTATTTTAGCAGCGAGGCGGAAGTGGCTCGCGAACGCGGCATTAAGCTGCATGCAATGAGCAATACGGGCGGACTCACTTGGGATTTCGGCGTCATTCCTTACGAGCCGTTTCCGGGGCAGTGGAACAAAAGACATGAGGCATTAAAGAAGGCTAGCGAGGATTGGGGTTTAAGCGGCCTAATGGAATCCCATCATTTCGGCTGGTGGCCGTCTTTTGTTAGCGAGCTCGCAAAGTGGGCTTACTGGAGTCCGAGCCCTTCGTATGAGGAAGCGCTCGCGATGATAGCCAAGCGGGACTTCGGCGAAGCGGCTGCGCCTCTTGCAGTGGAAGCTTGGAACGCATGGAGCGAAGCGATCACCCATTATATCCCGACAAACGAAGACCAGTACGGACCGTTTCGCGTCGGGCCGTCTTATCCACTCGTTTTCCGCAATGCTATGTTTAAAAAAGCGGTGCAAATGCCGGCTGTCAAACATGCGATGTTCGGCAACGAAATCGTATTGACGGATTACGATCCGCTAGAAGATCCGCGGCAATCGCTTGGCGTAACCCGCATCGACGTGGAAATCAGGAGCCTCGAGCGGATGCTTGAGCTAATGGAGACCGGTAACGAGTTGTTGGAAGAAGCGCTAAAAAGGACTCCGGATAGAAAAAGAGAAGACGGCGTGAGAATGCTTGGTCTAGGGCAGTTTATTGCCAGGTCGATTAAGACGACGATCCATGTCAAGCAGTGGTGGAAGCTGAAACGACAGCTATTGAGCGAAGGGGATACCGGTAAAGCATTGGCATTGATGGAGCGGATGGAGGAGTTGGCCCGCCGTGAAATCGCAAATGCGGAGGCTACGATCCCGCTGGTGGAAGCCGATTCGCGGCTTGGCTGGGAACCGAGCATGGAGTATATGACGGACACTGCGCATTTGCGCTGGAAAATGAACCAAGTGCAAAGCGTGCTGGACAGCGAATTTGCACAATACCGCAAGTCGCTTGCTTTAACGGATAGCATGCAATAACGAGATTCCGCATGGGAAGCGGATGTGAGCCAACTTTTGCTGTTTGCGCAAACGTTGTCTCAACCTTTAAAAGAGGAGTGGAGAGATGCCGTGCAGCTCAAAGATCTTGCCAAACAATTAAATGTATCGGTGTCCACCGTCTCCAGAACCGTTAACGGAACGGGGCGGGTAGGCGCCAAGACACGGGAACGCATACTGGATGCGATCAAGCAGACCGGGTATCAACCGAATGAAGTCGCTCGCAGCTTGAAACGTCGGAGCGCTCGTACACTCGGGGTCGTAGTCGCGGATTTATCCAATAGTTTCTATTCCAAAGTCATCAAAGGCGTCGAAAAGGTGGCTAGCGAGAACAGTTATAACGTGTTCGTATGTAATACGGATGAAGAAGTGGGCAAGGAAGAGGAGTACATTCGGGTACTGCTGCAAAATCAGGTGAGCGGATTGGTCATTGCCACCGTAGGTTCGGATGTCCGGCTGTTCCAGCCTTATATCGATTCCGGCATTCCGTTTGTTTTTATCGACAATTTGCCTTCGTTAGATGATCATTTTAATTTGGTAGCGATCGATAACGCTAAAGCGAGCAGAAGCATTACCCAACATCTAGTCGATCAGGGGCACCGCAAAATAGCGATGATGACGGGGCCGCTAAACCAATCCACATCTTCGGAACGAATGCTTGGCTTTCGAAAATGTCTAGAGGAAAACGGCATTACGCCCGAGGAGCGTTGGATAGGCGTCGGAACGTTTAAGCAGGAGTACGGATACCGAATGATGCGCGAATGGCTGCTGAACGAAGATCGGCCGACTGCGGTATTGGCCGCCAACGATTTCCTCATGTACGGCGCTATAAAGGCGATTTACGAAAGAGGGCTGAAAATTCCTGAAGATATTGCAGTTGCCTGCTTCGATGCCAATGACGAAACGGGATTGATCTCGCCGGGCATCACGGCCATCATTCAACCCGCTTATGAAATCGGATCGATCGCCGCCGAAATCATTATGCGCAGAGAACACGATAAAGGGCGAAAGCAGTACGAGAAAATCGAGCTGGAGCCTGTACTTCTGCTGAAACAATCAAGCATGGGGAATAAGGGCTGACAACACGCATAGAGGAAGTGAAAAGATGAGCAAGGGTCAAGGCCATACGTTGTGGATCTACCCGGATTGCGAATTGCCGCCGGCGGGAGATTCCCTGCTGAAAGGACATGAGTCGGTTATTGTACTGAACTTGGGGAGCAAAGAGGCAGACATTAGCTTGACGCTTTATTTTACGGATCGCGAGCCTGTTAAGGGGATTAAAGTAAAGGTCGGCGGAGAGCGGGTTCGCTGTCTGCGGCTTGATAATCCGGAGGATCTGGAAGGATTTATTATTCCAAGAGAATTGCAGTATGCGCTAAAAGTCGAAAGCGACACGCCGGTCGTCGTTCAATACGGCAGACTGGATACGAGACAGGACAATATGGCTTTCTATACGACGATGGGCTTCAGCGAGTAAAGTGTTTTATTTTCGCAATTATATTTACGGAGAAGAGTGGATGAATAGATGAGTGATAATATCAAAGTTATATTCGGCTTCGATATGGAGACGGACGTAGGAAGCTTTACGCCCTATTATGACGGGGTTAAGAATGCGACAGCACCGCTTGTCGAGCTATTTGATAAGAAGGGCATTAAGGGAACGTTCTATTATACGGGGGATGCGGCACGGAGAAATCCGGAGAGCGTAGAGCTTGTAAAGCAAAGCGGCAACGAAGTCGGCTGCCATTCTTTGTTCCATGAGACGGTTGGAGATGAGTTGTTCCCGATTCCCGGGGTCGTTCCACTCCTTCCGGAGGAGGTTCCGTTTCGTATCGAGAAAGCAACGGAGTGGGTGCAGCAAGTTCTCGGAGAGCAGCCGGTTTCGTTCCGCGCTCCCCGCCTGTGGGGCTCCACGGCGTTGCTTAATTCACTGGAGAAACTAAATTATGTGTCGGACGCCTCTTATCCGATGTACTTCTATCGGGAGCGATATGTTCCGTACAATCCAAGCTCGGCCGACTGGACGAAGGAAGGCGATATGAACATCGTCGAAATTCCCAACTTCGCCGACATGGTCATGAAGAGCAATGACCCGGGACTGGAGCGCGACCGCGATCAATGGCCGTTGTTCCGTACGCAAGGGACCGACGCGCTGATGAAGCATATCGACGGGTTTGTGAAATTTCTCAAGGATAGAAATTTGCCGGTCGTGCTTTGTTTCTATTTCCACCCGTGGGAGTTCATTCCGATTCAGGAAAGCTATCATTACGGCGAAGCAACCGTTACGCCGGATCGCTTCCTGACGCTTGGTTGCGGGGATAAAGCGATGAAGGAATTTTCGCTGCTGATCGACCGGCTTAAGGATATGGGCTCTACTTTCCATCGCGCAGATGATTTCGCCAGACTGTGGAACAAGGGTGAAATCCGATAATCGCCCACGCAACTAAAAAAAAGGACAAGGGAGAGGATTACAATGTCAACGAGGATCTGTATTCCGGACTACGAGTATAAGGAAAGAATTCAGCGGGCGGCAAAGCTGGTACAGCAAAAAGGATTGGACGCGCTTCTTGTCAACTCCAACGAAGCGGACTATGCGAACGCGCGGTATTTTAGCGGCTTCTGGCCGTTGTTCGAGCGGGCTGGCGTCGTTATTACGGCTGCGGGAGACGCCGCGCTGCTTGTTGGACCCGAGAGCACCGTCTATGCTTCGGACTTCGGCAAAATCGATAAAATTTTCACGCTCATGGAATACCGCGAGTCGGCCAACCCTGCGTATCCCGAGCTTAAGCCCAACACGTATCGGGACGTCTTTAAGGCGCTTGGCTTAACGGGCGACAAGCTGAAAATCGGCGTCGCCAGCCTGCTCGACACGACGGTCGTTATGATGGAAGGGTTGAAGAACAACTACCCTGAGGCGGAAATCGTCGGTGCGGACGACATTATGGTTTCGCTGCGCCGGATCAAATCGGTCAACGAGCTGGCGTGCATGCGCGAAGGCTACCGTATTGCCGAGCTTGCGACGGAAGAAGTCATCCGGACGATCCGCCCGGGCGTTACGGAATCACAGATGGTTGGCGTCGCCCAGCGCGTTATTTACGAACATGGCGCCGAATACGAAGGGTTGCCGATGTATATTTTCAGCGAAAAGTCGACGAGCCATGCGATTTCCCGTTCTTCGCACCGCGTCATTAACGCGGGAGACATCGTGCAATTGAACTTGTCCGCCAAAGTCGACGGCTATTCGGCGGCAGTCGGACTGCCCATCAGCCTTGGCAAGTTGACTTCGGAGCGCCGCGATGTTATCGAATTTGGCCTCCGTGCGCACGAATGGACGCAAGCCCAGCTCAAAGCGGGCGTCGTAGCGAGCGATGTGGCGAAAGGTTTTATTAAATTTTTTGGCGATAACGGCTATGCGGACAATTACCTGTACGGTCCTTGCCACGGCACGGGAATGATCGAGGTGGAAGCGCCTTGGATGGAGACGTCGTCCGAGTACTTGCTGGAGCCGAACATGACGTTCCAGATCGATACCTTTGTCATGACGCCGACGTTCGGCATCCGTTGGGAGAAAGGCGTCGTCATTACGCCGGGAGGCTGCGAGCTTATGTGCCAGCCGGTAGGCACAATACACGAATTGGAGTTTTAAAATAATAAGGCGGCATCTGGCCAAACGTGTATGAAATTTCAAATACAATCCAGCAAATAGGGTGGCACCTGGCCAAACGTGTATGAAAATTCATATACAATTCACCAAACAGGCAGGCACCTGGCCAAACGTAAATGAAATTTCATATACAATCCAGCAAATAGGCCGGCACCTGGCTAAACGTGTATGAAAATTCATACACAATTCACCAAATAGGCCGGCATCTGGCCAAACGTATATGTAAATTCATACACAATCCAGCAAATAGGCGGCACCTGGAAAAATGGTTATTCCAAAAGTCAGTGAAAACGGAATGCTGGACGCCCCGTTTTGGTAGAATGTTTAAAAGTGGCAGGCATCCACCTCGCCACTTTCCTGAAAAAGCAGGTACACAAAAGTTGGACGGACATTTTTCCGCCCAACTTTTTATTTTTGAGACTTATTGGACAGCCTCTTGTTGCTACTAAACGCGGTCGCTCATCCTCGAACAGAGTGCGAGCGAACTACCGCTCATAGCAGCAGAGATTTAAATATTGGTTCGAGACGATCCGCCATCCTGAGAAAACCTAAGTCAGTTGGATGCGTGCCATCTACCGTACATTCATGAAAATCACTGCCGAGCAAGTCAGAGCCGTCGATAAAGAAAATATTTGGATCGCCTTTGGATCGAAGCTCATGAACGAGTGACTGCTGAAATTGCTTGCACTCCATTCTTGTCTGATACAGTTCCCTGTGATCCGGGAAGATTTCTCTGGCGTAACGGATTTTGGAAACGACCAGCACTATTGTTTGAGGGTGGACGCTTCGATAGATTCGGATAAATTCAGGAAGCGTTTGTTGAAAAAGCTCGGTACTGACACAATTCGCTTCGTAATCCAGAACCAAACAGGCAGGATTAGGGATGCTGGCAATAACCTCAGCTACCTCCGGTTCGCCTTTGCCGCTTCCCGAAAATCCTAAATTCAAAAATTCCATCGGGATTC
The DNA here is from genome assembly GCF_002165585.1 of Paenibacillus sp. MY03. Taxonomy (NCBI): domain Bacteria; kingdom Bacillati; phylum Bacillota; class Bacilli; order Caryophanales; family Paenibacillaceae; genus Paenibacillus; species Paenibacillus sp. MY03. Next base: position 69,277 of record NZ_MXQD01000038.1, read on the forward strand.
TGCGGCTCAAAATGTTGGAATACGCCATACCCGGACGCGATGCGCAACCCCCTTGGGTAATGGAAGTTCCGTAGATAATGATTTTTTTATCCGTTAAATAGTCTGGCGGGGGCAATATAGAGGCACTCTCCTCCAAACCAATCTCTATTTCTTCCACGCCCTTGTACAACGGTAAATAGAGAACGATATTGCGCATTTCGGAATGCCAGTCTTGGAATAAAACGCTATCATATTCTGTCCGTTCGCTATCATATTTCGTTGTATTGCAGTATTGCAGTCCATTCGATGTTTCGATATAACAATCCACTCCGCATTGTCCTGTCGCTGGCATATGAAACATATTTGCCTTATCTGCAAGCTTTACTCTTACCGACAAAGAAGGAGAGTCAGTTTGAAAACGAACTTGCGCACCCGCCGGATGATTGGCCAAATAATCTACAGCAGCAGGCAGCACGGCCTTTGGCGCAGTTGGCAGTCTCCGATACTTGCCCTCTTCCGCAAACCAGGCAAGACCTGAGACGTGGAAGGGACTCATTTTGGGCGAATGCCATTTCATGTTGTCTTGATTTGCCTCGTCGGGCCTCATATTTCTATCATAAGTTTCAATTCTGTTCTCCCGTATTTTCATGATCAGTCTTGTATCTCCCTTCCATCTATAATTGCTAATGTAGTGCGCTTTCCTGACGATACCTCAAATACTAACACAGAGAAGCCCTTTGGCATAGTGACTGATAGGAAGGAAGTTAATGCACGCTTGTTTTTGGCGGGCCTTGCTGATTATGCGCTTCGTGCGTCGTTGTTTTCTAGACATTTTGGAGCGTGCGGCTTATATTAGGTCTATCGGATTGGAAAAAATGATAGAAGGAGTGAGCTGAAATGCTGCATACTGGCATGTTGTCCATTACGTTTCGCCAATTACAGCCCGAAGAGATCGTTGCGCTGACGGTTCAAGCCGGCCTGGATGCCATCGAATGGGGAGGGGACATCCATGTGCCCCATGGCAATGTGGAGGTTGCGCATCATGTAAAAAGAGTAACGGAAGAAGCGGGACTCATCATCGCATCCTACGGTTCGTACTACAAGGCCGGCGTTCTTGATTCGGATGTACCGTCTTTCGAGGATGTCCTGGGCAGCGCGGTGGCGCTGGGTGCGCCGGCCATACGGATTTGGGCGGGCAACAAAGGCAGCGAAGCGGCGGATCCAGGCTGGCGGGATCAGGTAACCGCAGACATCGTTCGTATTGCCGATCAAGCTCAGAAGGAGAATATTCGCATTCATTTGGAGTACCATGCCAATACGCTGACCGATACCCTTGAATCGACGATCGCACTGCTTGAGGCGGCAGACCATCCTAATGTCAGGACGAACTGGCAGCCCCCAACAACGCTGTCGGTAGAACAGCGGCTCGAATCTCTGGAAGGCGTACTGCCGTATCTTGCAGATGTTCATGTGTATCATTGGCAGCTTGGCGAGCGGCTTCCGCTCTCCGCTGGCTCGGAGGAATGGGGAGCGTATGTCCAGCACTTTCGTCCAATAGCGGGGAACCTTCGCTTTGCGATGCTGGAATTTGTGCGGAACGACGATCCCGAGCAGTTCCTGGAGGATGCCGCCGAGTTGCTTCGATTGGTTAAATCGTAGCTTCGTCACCATCTCCTGACTCCCCCACCTTGTATCCATCCTCGTTCACGGCTTCCTATGATATAAAGTTCCCCCGCGCAACAATGGCGGGGGTTAACCCCCTACTCTTAACAAAAAACTAGAAGAAACAGCAGTGGTAAATGCGAAAATTGTTTAAACTGGTTTACAATTTCGACAAAAGCAGAGTAAGATTTAGTCAATCTATTAATTCTGCAGTGATAGTAGACAGGGGAGCACTATGAAAAAAAACTGGTTCAACAAGTTGCTATTATCCTATTTGCCCATTTTCTTTATGATCAGTTTGAGCATGTTGCTTATCACGTATTTAACATTAAGCGAGATGTCCAAGCGATCAGCTATGAAGGCAAACGATTTTTTGGCGCAAACCATTATGCAAACGATTGATGATACGCTACGTGTCATCGACGAATCCTTATTCCTCAATATTGTTAACAATCAAATAATCAACACTTTTTTTGAACCCCTCCCTCGCGAGCAACGGCTCTATACGGATTACCAAACGATCAACATCTTTGGAGAGCTGTTACAGGGCAATCGCTTTATCGATTCGATCTATTTGTATCGTTTAAACGACGAGACGGTTCTCACTCCCACGGCTATTATTGAAATTGAAAACTTCGACGACAAGGAATATATTGGCCGTGCAATAGGTAATTTAAAACCTTTTAAATGGGAAGGAACAAGAGAGTATCGCGAGCAATCGCATGAAGCAGGCAGAGGTGTCATTAGTCTGGCAAAGTTTGTACAATTGTCGACCCGCAGCCTGGTCGTTGTCAATGTCAAAACGGATAGCTTGAGCGAGATGATAGAGCGAATGTCTCCTTCGCCTATCAATTTTATTGAATTGGTAAATGACGACGGACATGTAATCGCTTCCAGCTATTTGCCGAGCAGCAAGCCGGGCAATCTTGCGGAGGAGATGGAGAGAGATCCGAATCAGGGTGAAGTGATGTCCAAGGTGACATCCGATTATACAGGCTGGACCGTGCGGAGCGGCGTATACAAAAATGGCATTGCCGAATGGGTTTCGTCCCTGTTTTACGTATGGATCGCTTTCGGTTTTCTAATTATCGCCATCGGAGTGTTCTGGCTTATCTATGTTACGCGACGAAACTATCGGCCAATTCAAACGATTACAAATCGGATCGCGGATTATTCCAAGCAAAAGAAGCAGGTTTTACCAGGGGACAAGGGAGTAGACGAGTTCAACTATATAGCCAGAGCGATAGAGGATTTGATGGATACCTCCAGCATCCTTCAGGAAGAAAATAATAAAAATAGAGTCTATCGCAAAAAACAAATCTTTCTCAACCTGCTAGAGGGAGGAGTAAACGAAAGCGATTCGAGCTGGAAAGACGAAGTGGAGCTTTTTGGGATGAACATCTCCGTCCATACCTTAATCGTTGCGGTTATAGAGATCGACCGGTATATGGAATTTGCCGATCGATACAACCATAGAGATCAGCAGTTGCTCAAATTTGCTTTAAGCGGAGCGAACCGGGAGATTGGCGAAATCGAATCCATCCAGAGCTGGTCGGAGTGGTTGAACCGCAGGCAGATGGCCGTTATCTATATGTCGGAGAGTCCGGAGGTGTCGGTTGATCAAATTGTACAGCTATGCGAAAAGCTTCGGTCATGGGTGGAACAAAACTTGCCGTACACGATTACAATCGGTATCGGGAACGGCCAGGATGACATAGGAAAAGTTCAGGAATCGTATACATGCGCTTTGAACACACTCCAATACAAGGCTTCGCTGGGCATGAACCGGCTTATTGGACCGGAAGATTTGATTTCGATGCCGCAAGGAGAAATGTTCAGGCAACTTCAAAACATTCGGGCCATCTGTCAATCGTTCCGATCAGGCGAAGAGGATTGGCAGGATCACTACCAAGAGCTCTATCGGACCGTTAAAAGTCAGATGTATTCGCTAGACGATTTGCACAGCTTGTTGAACTACCTTGTCTTTCATTTGCACAAGGAAATGATGGATCTGCCCCTGGAATTCCAGACGATTTGGAATGGAGATATTCATAACCGGTTAAAAGCGGTGTTGGATCAGAAGGAAACGGTCGATGAGAGCTGTGAGGAATTCCAACGGGTTATGCAAGACGCCTTCGAGCAGATGCGTCAGCTCAGACAAAGCAAAAACAATCATCAACTCATCCAGAAGGTCAAATGGTTTATCGGCGAAAATTTCGCGGATCCCGATATGTCTCTTACCCGTTTGAGTGACGAATTCGGATTAAAGTCGGGTTATTTAAGCCGGTTGTTCAAAGAGGAATTTGGCGAAAACTTCTCCGACTATTTGGCCCGGGAAAGGATTAATGCCGCATTGCCTTTACTAAAAGAGAACACTGAAATAACAGTGCAGGATATTGCCGTTGCCGTCGGGTTTACGAATACGTTAACGTTTATACGGACATTTAAAAAGACGATGGGGGATACTCCGGGTAATTATCGCAAGGAATTGCTGCAGTAGAATAATGATTATTGCCTCAAAAACGATTATTGCCTGTTTGATCAAGCCTGCATCGAATGTTCGTCAAGGCCCCCCCTTGAGTTCAGTGGATTCGGGCTTTTTTTGATGCGATTAGAAATTTGATTATGGTTATAATAGCGATGATTTACGGTCCATTCGATCTTGTGCTAGTTTTATGGACGACAGCCGCGCTCACTAGTCAGGGTGTCAAATAAAAAATGGAGGGGTTTAAATGAAAAAAAGCAAAGCCGCTTTGAAAGCTTCAAAAGCAATAATTGTTTGTCTGCTTCTTACTTTAGTAGTCGCTGCTTGCAGCAACGGGGGGAACAACGGAAATCAATCTTCAAACCAACCTTCGAGCACTCCGGCGGCAGGAGCTAACAACTCCGGCGGCAATGACAAGGCGGAAGATGTATATGAAGAGAATGGTCTTCCTAAAGATCAAAAGGTTACGCTGAAGGTTGGTTTTTTTGAAGGCGGCATGGGCCGGGGATGGTTCGATTACGCGATGGATACGTTTAAGCAGAAGTTTCCGAACGTCAGCTTCGACGTTGTATATTCTTCGGAAATCGCTGGTATAACGAGTACGAAAATTTCGGCGAACAATACGGAAGATATGTTCGATATGTTCTCCGGCGGTCTGCCGGGCGGGAACGACGCGCTTAACGCGTTGGTGGAGTCGGGCAAGCTGGAATCGCAAGAGGATTTATGGGATCGCAAAGTTTACGACGGCAGCGGAAACACAGTGAAGGAGCTTGCTTATCCCGGTTACTTTGAGGGCGCCCCGCGAATTATGGGGGATACGTATGCTCTTCCAAACGCAGGTTACGGGACTGGCCTGTTCTACAATAAAAAGCTGTTCGAACAATATGGATGGAATGAAAACCCGAACACTTGGGAGGAATTCGTTAAGCTTGGAGAAGACATAAAAGCACAAAATATTATTCCAATCTCATATCCGGGCGTGTACCCTGAGTATCTTCATAATGCATTTGGCGCATGGAAATTTTTCGAGATGGCCGAAATTAACGGTAATTTGGAAAGTTTTGAGGATACGTTCCGGAACTATAAGCTCCCGTATTATTCGTCCCCGGAATTTAAAGCGGTATGGAGCCGCGTCGCAGAGCTCGGCAAAAAAGGGTTTTTCCCGAAAGGCGTTGCAGGGCTCAATCATACGCAATCGCAGATGCAGGTGCTGCAAGGGAAAGCCGCAACAGTTGCCACGGGTGTTTGGGTAGGCAACGAAATGAAAGATTCTACGCCTGAAGGTTTTGAGTGGGGTTTCATGGTTGTGCCGATGGGGGATAAACCTGACAGCACGAAATGGCTTAGATTTTTTGCCGCCAATGGCAATTATATTTGGGCAGACAAACCGGAGCTGAATAAGCAATGGGCCAAAGAGTTTAATGTGTGGTTGTGGAACATGGACGTCCAGCAAATGATCGCAGAAAAAGGCGGTGCCATGCCTGTGCGAAACGATTATTTGACGGATACGGCAAGAGCCGATACTTTGCAGGATGCCGTAAAAAACATGCTTGCGTATATGGATAAAAATAAAGTGCAAGGGGAAACAGAAGCCCATCATATCGCTTTGACAGATCCTGCCGCGGCGCAAGCGGGGAAAATTATTCAGGAGATGATTACGGAAGTTACCGAAGGCAAACTGGATCCAATACCGCTTCTCGAGGAAGCTGACGAGTTTTTAAAGAAAGCTCTCGAAGCACAGCAGAAGTAAATACTTGAAAAGAAGAAGGCCGCGCGGTGCGGGGACGTTCGTTTCTCGCAACGCGGAATTAAAGGAGGCGTTGCAGCTTTGAATGATCGGATTGGAGTAGGGATTCGCCAAAATACATGGCTTCAAGCATGGGCGCAAAGATCGCAGACGCAAAAATATATTTTTCTGTTGATCGCCATTGTACCGGCTTTTGGTGGCTACTTATTGTTTACACTTTACCCGAATCTCGTATCCGTCTATTATTCCTTGCTTAATTGGGATGGTATTTCGACGCCTAAGTTTGTTGGCTTTGAAAATTACATCAACTTGCTCCAAGATCGATACGTATGGCGCGCGTTGTCGCACAATGCCGTGCTTATGATTTTTGTTCCCGCATTGGTTATATTATTCTCCTTGCTGCTGGCTTATCTGTTGACAAACAAATCGTACAAAGGCGTCGGGGTTTTAAAGGTACTGTTCTTTTTCCCGAATGTGCTTTCGAGCGTCGTCATTGCGTTGTTGTGGGCATTTATTTACGATGGCAGCTTTGGATTGCTTAATTCGCTGCTGCGTCTTGTCGGTATCGAGATCGGGGATTTCTACTGGATCGGAAATACGGACACGGCGTTATGGGCGATTATTCCGCCATCCGTATGGGGAGGAGTCGGACTATATGTCGTCATTTTCTCAAATGCCATGATCACCATACCAAAATCGCTTTACGAATCGGCGATATTGGAAGGAGCAAACCATATGACGCGGCTGTTTAAGATTACGATACCGTTGATTATGCCTATTATTCGGGTAAGCGTGTTGTTTCTTACCCTTGGAGCGCTCAAAGGATTCGAGAACGTGCTTGTGCTTACTAATGGCGGGCCGGCGGGGTCGACAGACGTTATCGGTCTCTATATGTTTAATCTTGCTTTTGGCAAGGAATTTCATAATTATGGATACGCTTCGGCAATAGGCATGTTTTTGTTTGTTTTTCTTGTCATCGTTAAACTTGTTACGGATAAACTTTTTGCTAACCGCTCTTCTGAGTATTGACCTTAGGCTGTGAGCGTTGGAATGGAGGAGAGAAACTTGGCTGAACGCAGAACGGCCGTTGATTTTATCTGGTGGGGTATTCTCATCGCATTTTCTATAACCATCTTGTTTCCTATCATGTGGATACTTTACGAGTCGCTTAAAACGAACCGCGAATTTTTTCAGGATGTGTGGTCGCTGCCGGAAGTATGGATGTGGTCGAACTATGTTAAGGCGTGGGACAAATTTCATGTGGGTTCCGCCGCGTTGAACACGGCTTATTATGTCGGACTTAGCTTAATCATTAGTGTCTCCCTTACGACGATGAATGCATATGCATTGACCCGCATCACTTTTAAAGGACGCAAGCTGATCTGGGGCATTATCATGCTGTCGCTGTTTCTGCCTGGGCTTACTGCCTTGATTCCCCAGTACGTATTGATGCGAGAGTTGAACCTGACCAACAGCTTGACTGGACTTATCATTCTGGATAGTTTTGGCGAAAGCGCATTCTACCTCATGCTGCTTGGCGGTTTTATGCAGTCGCTGCCAAAAGAGCTCGAGGAGAGCGGATTTATGGATGGCGCTTCTCTGTATCGTGTGTTTCTGCAAATTATCGTTCCGCTGGCATTGCCCGGCATTGTGACAGTCGCCATTTTTAAATTTTTGGAATTATACAACAATTTTCTCGGTCCATTTATTTACTTAAGCGATCAGAGCAAATACACTATGGCGGTCAATATGTATCATGCCAACAGTATGATGCAGTACTCCGCAGATTGGGTAACGCTTTTCGCTGGGGTTATGATTACGCTGGCACCATCGGTTGTGTTCTATATGCTGTTTCAGCGGTCGATTATGGAAGGCGCGACGCTAGGTGCGGTAAAAGGATAGTTTCATCATTTGTATAAAAATGGGAGGCTAGTTTAATGCTGAAGCGTTTAAGGAAACTGCGTCATATAGCGGTCTGTCTTCTTGTTGTTGCTTTAGTTACTTCTGTTCTATCGTCGGCAATTGTTGCAGAAAGCGGAACTGTATCAGACAAATCCGGTTTTCCGGATATCTCATCATCTTATGCAAAGAGTGAAATTGAAGCTTTGGTAGAATCGGGTGTTCTATCGGGTTATGCGGATGGAACTTTCGGACCGAGTAAGCCAATCACTCGGGCTGAAATGGCTAAAGTGATCGCTAAGCTTTTAAAGTTGGAGGAAAACTTTGGAAATACCAAACACTTTACCGATGTGAAAGAAGGGAGTTGGTATGGCGGGTATATCGGAGCGCTTGTAGAAGCAGGTATAACACGCGGAACATCGAAATCGAGATTTTCGCCAGAGGGACTTGTCACCAGAGAGCAGTTGATCGTTTTTTTTATTCGCGCTTTTGGTATGGAAGAGACGGCAAAAGCTTTTCGGTCGACCACATCTGAGTTCTCTGATGACAAGCGGATATCCGATTGGGCGAAACCTCATATATCGCTTGCTTTTCATATCGGATTTGTTAATGGAATACCAAGCGCGGACGGGCTGCTGTACTTTGATCCGCAAGGGAACGCGCAAAGACAGGCGGTCGCAAGACTCGCTTACGAATTTGCCGTAAATTTCTTTAACTATACAGAGAAAGCCGGTATAGCGACTAAGCCAATAGATGAGCAACCGGCAGAAGGTTCGGAATCAGAAGAAACAACCGTGCCGGTGCCAGTTACGGTGCCAGTGCCAGTGCCAACAACATTGTCTATTATAAACAATCAGGAAGCGAATGCGGTTATCATCGTCGATTCCGAGGCGGATGAGCGCGTTCAGGCAGCAGCGAGCACCTTGGCAGAGTATGTAGAAAAATCTACAGGTGTGTTATTGCCAGTGTTGTCGGAAGAACCGTCATCGGGCAATCATGAGGAGCTTATTAGCCACGTTCGCATTTTTGTGGGTGAGAGAAGCGGCCAGACTAGCCCAGAACTTATCGAACTGATGCAAGGCTTGGGCGGGGATGGCTTTGTTATACATCCTCACGGCAATGCCATTAGTATTGTAGGTCCTACTTCTTGGGGCACCATGTATGGAGTGCTAGAGTTTCTGGAGCGGTATGTCGACGTGCGGTGGCTAATGCCAGGCCCGGCTGGAGAGGACGTGCCGCAGAAGTCGAATATTGTGGTCCCCAAACAAGATATAAGGGAAGAGCCTGCCTTTGCGTCGCGCGTCTTTAGTCCGATACACACACCTGCAACGCCTGAGCGTCCGTATCCGCTGCAAAGTGAATGGGCGGAGAAAAACCGCATGCATTTGCAAATTGAATTCCATCATAATTTATCGAACCTGTTTCCTCCATCTCAATATCGAGAAAGTCACCCGGAGTTTTATCCAAATGGTATCGTGCCGGATGACAACAACGATATTGGATGGCAACCATGCTTTACTGCGCCAGGGATAGTCGAAGAGGCAATCGACAATATCATTCAGTATTTTTATGATCATCCGGACGAATCCTCCTATTCGTTAGGCATTAATGATGGCAATGGATTTTGCGAAGCAAATCCCGCACATCCGGCTTACCCCGACAAGCTTAACTCCGTCGGTTTGGTCGATATGTCGGATATTTATTACGAATGGATAAACCAGGTAGTCGAAGGTGTTCTTGAAGTGTACCCGGATAAATGGTTTGGCCTGCTGGCTTATGAAAATGTAACGGACCCGCCTGTTGGCATCCAGCTTAATTCCAGAGTTGTTCCGCTCATTACAAAAGATCGTATGGCCTGGGTTGATGAGGATATAAGGGATGCGGGGCAAGCTCAGATGGAGAAGTGGAGTCTCGTTGCCGATAGTTTGGGCTGGTACGACTACAATTACGGCGCTCCTTACACATTACCTCGTATTTACACAGGACTCATGGCGGACAACTACCGCTTTGCCCGGGATAAAGGGGTCATTGCGCATTATTCGGAGCTGTATCCGAACTGGGGCGAAGGGCCGAAGGCATGGATATCAGCCAAGTTGCAATGGAATCCGGACCTGGATGAGGAAGCGTTGCTTGAGGAATGGGCAGTGAGAGCGGTTGGCGCTGCCGCAGCACCCGACTTGATTGCGTATTACGAGCACTGGGAGCACTTTTGGACGGAAAGAATTGTTGATTCGCCGTGGTTCCAAGTGAACAAAGTGTTGACTTACTTTTATTTTGACACCGCTTCTTATCTAAAGCTGGTCACGGATGAAGAGATTTCCGAAAGCAGAATATTGCTTGAATCGGTCGTAGGCAAGACGGAAACGGATCAGCAGGAAGCAAGAGCCAATTCGTTGCTTCGCGCTTTCGAATATTATGAAGCATCGGCGCTTAGTTATCCGAAGGACGCGGCACCTCCAGCGGATGTCGAATCAGCGCTCGCTATGCTGGAAGACGTTGTTGAACATGGAGAAGAAAAAGTGGAGTGGGCGAATACCCGGTACGATCTGGTTGACGAATTTAAAAACGATCCCGTATTGATACACCAGCTTGATCCCAGGCCGTTTGAACTTAGGTGGTCGGGATGGAATCCACATTCCTTCTGGCGTTTGTCGAACTACATGAATGAGAACGAGCCTTCAGGAGGACCTGTTACGGAACGGCTTAATGAAATTATGGAGAGCAGCGAGTCTGCGCCCATACGCGATTATAGCAAATTGCTGTTTACAAGCAGCGAAGGATTGTTCCCGGTTAATGATAATACTTCTTTTGAATTTGGAACAACCACCGAAGCAACATCATGGATTTATTGGATTAGAGAAAGTGGCAGCATGCAAAAAACAACGGATTTTTCGCGAACCGGCAACGCAAGTCTGGTCATCCGCGATCTTGATCGCGGCGGGCCGGCGCAGATGGCATCAGTCAAGCCAGGTCTACTCGCTGCCAGAGCATTCTACTATACCCCCGCTGGTACGCAAACGGATGGTTCAATTCAGTATGGATTCAATCTGTTCGATACGGAAGGGGCGTTTCTGTACGCTCAAAAGTTTGATGTAGAGGCATTAAAGGATACGGCAGGAGAGTGGGCATCGCTTCATCAATTAATTAGTATTCCCGAGGAGATTAACGGCAAGGAAGTAGGAACTGCTCAAGTCGTCGTTATCGTTAATAATTTGACGGACGGCACGCCGCTTTATATCGATGATGTAGAGCTCTATCAGGCGCAGGAAGGGTGGAACTTCCCGAATACATTCTGGAGTCGCTTTGATCAACTTACGGGATCGGATATGGGAAATGAGGAATTGCGCCAAGATCTGGAATCGTTTGTTCAAAACGCTGAAGCTTCCGAAGATCGCGAGTATGCTCGTTTACTGATGGATATCGCAGATGGCAACGCTTTGCCGATTAACGGCAACTTTTCTTTCGAGTCCGGCACAGTATCCGCACCGCCTTGGGCGTACTGGGTGCATAGTGTGGGAGGCATGCAACGGGATATCGAAGTAGCCCGTACGGGGCAAGCGAGTCTGCGTATTAATGATTTGTATCACGGCGGACCATTCCAACCAATCCCCGTCAGTCAGGGAGCTTTTGCAGCGCGAGTTCATTATTACTTCGAGAAAGGCGCAACAAGCGGAGGTAGCGGAGGTTACGTCGAGTTGACCTTGAACCTGCTGGATGAGCAGGGCAATGTACTGGATACGCTAAGATCGGCAATTAAACCGATTGAGGCTGTTTCCGGCTCATGGGCATCCGTCGACTGGATAGGCTCGATCCCCGAAACAGTTGGCAATGTCGACATTGCGCAAGGACAATTTGTTGTATTGGTGCATGAAGTGGGCGAAGGCAATACGCTGTATCTAGATGATGCGGTGTTCTACCAGAATCAATAGACTTCCATAATTTTTAAGCATAATTATACAGGCGGGACTGATGTCTACGGGATTGAACGTCCATAGCAGTAGCCCGTCTGTACCTATGATCCGATGGGGAGAGGCTTTATTATGAGTTTACTTGCTGGCACAGCCAAAAGAGATATAACAACAAACGACGTCGGAGTTTTAGTTAACGATCCGCTTTACGCCAAAGCTTTGGTGCTGGATGACGGGAGCAAAATCGTGGTCATCATCGCGATGGATGTGCTTGCGATTGGCGGCTTGGGAGACGTCAAAGATGATTTTATGATGAAGCTGCGAAGCAAAATCGAAGCGGAGCTGGGCATTCCCGGCTCGCATGTGCTGGTAAACGCGTCTCACACGCACCCGCTGGGCCGACTGCTATGCGATGATGACGAGCAGGTTAATCGTACGTTTGATGCCGTAAAAGAAGCGATGGAAAATAGAACAGAGGCGAGAGCCGGCTCCGGTTACGGTTATGAAGACCGTATTACGTTTAACCGCAATATGAAGATGAAGGACGGCAGCCATTGGACGGTTCGTTACGCTTTCCCGAGTCCCCCGGACGAGGACGTAGCAGACGTCGGGCCTATCGATCCGGATATCGGTATTATTCGAATCGACCGTTTGGACGGAACGGTGCTGGCGGTCGTGTACAATTTCGCTTGCCATCTTCTCATCGGTGTGCCGAACAAGGGGGTAACAGCCAATTTTCCAGGCTTCTCCTCCAAGGTTATCGAAGAAAGCTTGGGCCACGGCGCGATGGCATTCTTTTTCCAAGGAGCAGGCGGAGACATCCTGGAATTGCACTTCAAAGATATCAATCGTCCAAGAAACAGTGAGCAGATGGGGATGATGCTGGGTCTGAGCGCGTTAAAGGCCATTAACGGGATTCGGACCGCGGAGGTTAGTCTCAGCGTGATGTCCGAGACGGTCCAGCTTCAAAGAAAATCGGACTTTGACGACAGAATTGCGGCGAGACTGCGCGATCAGGCGGAACTGCTGGCTTCTTTAAGAAACACTTGTTTAAATTTCAAAACGTTTTTGCCCTTGTATTTGAAATATGCGCTTAACGGCGACTATCCAGCTGATTACAAGTACAGATATTTGCAGGAGGAGCGGATCGGCTCGAATGAGCTGGTTACGATGGATGTCCACAATCGCGGCAATATCGATCAATATTTAAACAATATCTTCGCGATGGAGCAGTTGGTGAAGATTCAGGAGGACATCGATACGCTGAACTTCCATAAGCAGTTGACGGAGGAGGCGGACGAACCGACCGTAGCGGCCGAGGTGCAAGGGATTAAGATTGGGGATTGTGCAATTATTACGGCTCCTGCGGAATTGCTTGCCGAGATCGGCTTAAATTTGAAAAAGGCCTCGCCGCATGCGCACACGATCGTTGCAGCGTTTTCCAACGGATATTTGCATTATGCGCCTCCCGTTTACCATTACGATAAAGGCGGTTACGAAGTGACGGAATGTATGCTGGGGCCAGAGTGGCAGCAGGTTTATGAAGACAAAGCGTATGACATTTTGCGAAAGCTGTAAGGGTGAAAAAATCGATGGATAAACAATGGACGGCCAAATGGATTACGGATCGCGAGTTTGATGGTTTGGTCCCGATCGATCTGTATCGCAAGGAATTGGCTCCCGCTCAGCCTTACGTGCACAGGGCAGATCTCAGGAACCGCCACATGTTGTTCCGCAAAGTATTCGATGTGCAGGGGGAGGGGGGCAGCTCCGAAGCATATCTGGACATATCGGGCGACGATTATTATAAGGTGTATATAAATGGACAATTTGTAGGCCAAGGACCGGCACAATCGCCTCATTTCCATTATTACTATAATCGGTTTCCGGTCTCCAACTTTCTGCAAGAAGGATTAAATGTAATCGCGGTGCATGTCTATTACCATGGATTAATCAGTCATTCCTTTAATAGTGGAGATTACCGCCAAGGGCTCATCGCAGAAATCGTTTTGGGTGATAAAGTTGCGGTCCAGACAGACGAGTCTTGGAAATACAGGATGACAAATCAATACGGCGACGGACATTTGACCGGTTATGACACACAATTTGTGGAACATCTAGATAATCGGTTTCGCGTGCAGGGCTGGCAGAACCTTAATGATGACGACCAAACCTGGCAAATGGCGTGCGAGCTGGGCGACAACGACTATCAACTGTTTTTACAGCCAACCCCGCCCTTGTCTGTTTATGAAGTGGATCCGACTTCAATCGTCCAAATCGAGGACGGTTATTGGATTGATTTTGGTCAAGAAGTAACCGGTCAACTCCGTTTAAGCGCTATTGGCAGGGAAGGCGGAAGGATCGAGATTCGTTACGGGGAGGAATGTCTGGAGAACGGGCGAGTCCGTTACGATATGAGATGCAATTGTCTCTTCCAGGAGTTTTGGACCTTGTCGGGAAACGATGACAGCTTCGAGGGGTTTGACTATAAAGCCTTTAGGTATGTAGAGGTGCTGACCGATCCGGATATCGTGATCGACACTGGAAGCGTGAAAGCCATCGTAAGGCATTATCCATGGCAGGATCAGGCCTGTGTGTTCAGCTCCTCCAGTTCGCTGCTTAATGGGATTTGGTCGATTTGCAGCAATGGCGTCAAATACGGATCGCAAGAAACGTACGTCGATTGTCCGTCGAGAGAGAAGGGGCAATATCTGGGCGACAATACGGTCATTACGCATGCTCATGCTTATTTGGGCGGCGATTTGCGGTTGTTTCGCAAGTCGCTGCAGGATTTTGCGACTCTGTCAGAACGTGTGTGCCCCGGCCTAATGGCGGTAGCTTCGGGGAGTTACATGCAGGAAATCGCGGATTTTTCCTTTCAGTGGCCCATACAGCTTCTGCAATATTACAGGCAAAGCGGTGATATTGCATTTCTGAGAGAGATGTGCCCGGTAGCGGAAAATATGCTCCGATATTTTTCTGCATTTCGCCGGGAAGACGGCTTGATAGCGGGCGTTAAGGACAAGTGGAACTTAATCGATTGGCCGGAAAATATGCGTGATGGCTACGATTTTAGTGCTGATCAGCCGGATCGATGTCACAACGTACTCAATGCGTTCTATTATGGGGCGATGAAGACGACGGCCGAAATTCAGCGGTTGGTAGCGGGAGAAGTATCCGATGAGCTGCAACGGAATATGGTCCAAACTTGTCGTTCCTTTAGCCAGGTGTTCTACGATAACGAAACCATGCTTTATGTAGATTCGGAAGACTCAAAACATTCCTCTCTTCACGCCAATGCTTTGCCGTTATTATTCGGCTTGACAACGCAAGAAGCAAGACAGCCGATTGTAGAGCTGATCCGGGCCAAGCGATTAAATTGCGGCGTATACATGGCTTATTTTGTTTTAAACGCTCTTGCCGAGGCGGGAGAATATGAGCTGGTTTACAACCTGATCACTTCCGATGATCTCCATTCGTGGGCAAACATGATCAAGGAAGGAGCAACGACCTGCTTTGAAGCGTGGTCCAAAGATTTGAAGGCCAATACGAGCTTATGCCATCCTTGGGCGAGCTCCCCGATTCCGATTTTAATCGAGCATATTATCGGATTAAAGCCTGCGGAGCCGGGATGGAGATCGATCTCCTTTTCTCCCCGTTTGCCGAAGGAGCTTTGCGAGGTAAAGCTGGCTTTCGAGACGCCATCCGGCCGAATATCCTTTACTGCAAATGATGGGGATATTCAGCTGATTGTGCCCGAAGGCGTAACGGTGATCGAACAATAAAAGTGAATGCAAGTATCAAACGGATGGATCATTATTTCGTTTAAGGATGAGGGGAAGAGGATGTCAAACCCATACGATTTGTTTGTAAATCCGACACCGGCTTTTCGGGGCAAGCCATTTTGGGCATGGAACGGCCAGTTGGAGCGAGAGGAATTGTTAAGGCAAATTCACATTTTTAAAGAAATGGGCTATGGCGGTTTTTTTATGCATTCTCGAACGGGGCTAGCCACCGAATATTTGGGAGAAGAGTGGTTTGAGCTTATCCGGCTTTGCGCCGAGGAAGCCGAGAGGCTGGGTATGGAAGCATGGCTTTATGACGAGGATCGATGGCCAAGCGGTACGGCAGGAGGATTGGTTACCACAGAGCCTCGCTTTCGATTAAAATTTATTTCCTTGCATGTGGAAGCGGCAGAAACCTTTCAATGGCGTGATTCATTAATTGCCGCTTTCTCCTGTCAACTGGAAGGGTTGTCTTATTATAATTGCCGGCAGCTTGCTGTCGGTGAATTGCCTGCAGTAGAGTCCGGTTATGTCGTATTGACGTTTTCTATAGCGGAGATGGAGCAAGAGAGCTTCTATAACGGACATACGTATGTCGATACGTTAAATCGGGAAGCAACGGACAAGTTTCTGGAGCTGACTCATGAGCGATATAAGCAAACATGCGGAGAGCTGTTTGGAAACGCCATTAAAGGTATTTTTACAGACGAGCCGCATAGGGGCGCCCTCATGGATGGGTTCGGCATTACTAACGCGAATCCGGAATGGCATGCACCCTGGACGTACACGTTGTTCCAACAGTTTCAGGAAACCTTCGGTTATGATCTTATCCCGCATTTGCCAGAACTATTTTTATGGCCGGAAGGGAAAAAGATCTCTCAAGTGAAGTGGCATTATGTGGAGCTGCTGCAGGTCATGTTTCTGGACAACTTCGCAAAGCCGATCAACGAGTGGTGCCGAAGCCATAATCTCATCCTTACGGGGCATGTCCTTCACGAAGACAACTTGACGTCGCAGGCTGCGATGTGCGGTTCGGTGATGCGTTATTATGAGCACATGGAGTATCCCGGCGTTGATGTGTTATCGGAGAGCAATTCGAGTCATTGGATTGTAAAACAGCTTTCCTCGGCAGCCAGACAACTAGGCAAAACGTGGCTGTTATCGGAATTGTACGGCTGTACGGGCTGGCAAATGCCGTTGGAGGCGCACAAGGCGGTAGGCAATTGGCAGGCGCTGTTTGGCATCAATTTGCGCTGCCCCCATCTGGCATGGTATACGATGGAAGGCCAAGCAAAGCGAGACTATCCGGCAAGCCTGTCTCACCATTCCGCATGGTGGCGCGACTATAGTTATGTGGAGACCTACTTTTCCCGGTTAGGCGTTGTCATGACGACAGGAAAGCCGATCTGCGATATTTTGGTGCTTAATCCAATCGAGAGTTTATGGTGTCAGGTGTATCCAGGCTGGTCCAAGGGCTTACTTGTCCAATCACCAGAGGTACAGCAGTTGGAGGAGGTTTACAAAGAGACGTTTCAGTGGCTGGCAGGTGCTCAAATCGACTTCGACTACGGGGACGAGGAGATGATGGGGAGAATGGCCCGGGTAGCTGCGGACGAGTCGAACGGAACCATCTTGCAATTGGGGCAATCTGTTTACAGGGCTGTTGTCGTGGCGGGTATGACGACGATGCGTTTATCAACGTTAAAGCTTCTTCATTCGTTTCGGGAGGCAGGGGGAAAGGTCATTTTTGCCGGCGCTCCCCCTGCTTATATCGACGCTATAGAAGATGGCGCTTGTCTGGAGCTGTCCGCAGATTGCATCTCGATACCACTAGCCAAAGAACCATTGATATCCGCTTGTCGCGAAGCCGCTCAACATCGCATATCGGTTGTGGATGCCAACACAGGCATGCCAATCGAAGATATCTATGGCCAGATGAGACGAGACGATAGCACCATCTATGTCGTGCTGATGAATATGAATCGGGAACGTAGGTATCCGAACGTTAGAGTGGGCGTTCAGGCGCAAGGATCAGTAGAAGAGTGGGACTGCGCTTCGGGCGAACGACGGTCGGTAAATGTTGATCGTAGTGGCGGTTTTATCGAGATCGAAGCTTGTTTTGAACCGTCTGGCGAGCATGTGTATGCCATCAGGCTGGAGAAGACGGAGGGCTTGCGTTTGGTGGGGAAATACGAGGATCATATCCTCGGCGAAATCAATGGGCCATTCGCCTATACCTTGGAGGAGTCTAACGTATGCGTGCTTGACCAAGCCTCCTATCGCATAGAGGGCGGCGATTGGAATACAGAATCGGAAATTTTAAAGGTGGATCGTGCCGTTCGCGACACATTGCAGCTCCCCTATCGGGGAGGCGCTATGATTCAGCCGTGGTATAAGCGCAAATATGAAAAAGACGCCACTGCCGCGCGGTGCAGACTTGAATTGAAATTTAGCTTTTTCGTTGAAGAGCTGGGGGCAAACGGTATTTATTTGGTCATGGAACGTCCTGAACGATTCCGTGTGTTATTGAACAATCATGAGCTGGCCATACCAAAACATCCAGATTGGTGGATCGACTTCAGCCTAAAAAAAGTGGAAATACCATTGGACATGCTGAAGGCAGGGGACAATGACATTACCCTTGTCACGGACTTCCATGCGGACTTGGATCTGGAGGCGATCTATTTAGTCGGTATGTTCGGAGTATATCTTAACGGCAATCGTAAACGGCTGGGCAGGCTCCCGGAAAAGCTGGAGGTCGGCTGCCTCACCGGGCAAGGACTTCCTTTTTATAGTGGCGCACTAACTTACCAGATAGAAAAGAATGTGTTTGATTCCATTACAGTCGCCAAAGAGGATGTAGCTAGCGTCATGTTGTCTTTCCCTTCTTTTGCCGGGGCATGCGTGAAAATAAAATCCGCGATTAATAAATCGCCGCGGATGATCGCCTGGCGTCCGTATGAAGCCGATGTCACCTCGGAATGGCGGGAGGGGGAGACCACCCAGGTTGAAGTTGTACTGACGAGAAGAAATACGTTTGGTCCGCTCCACGAAATTCCCTTGTATACGATCGAATATGGGCCATACAGCTTTGTGACAGAAGGAGATCATTTCTCGAATAACTATGAGCTGATTCCATCGGGTCTTCTTGAAGCTCCGCAAATTGTTCGGCGAAAGCTTGTCGAACCGTAACGTCATAGCTGCCAAAAGGAAAACGCTAATAAACCGCAGTGATTGTATAAGATCACTGCGGTTTTGTTTAGTTTGAAGCGGCATTTCGTCTGGAGGAGCGTATTTTGTTTTCGTATTGATTAAATATCAATTCACCGTTGTGCTCCGTCATTAATTTCTCGCGATACGCAGGCCAATTGTGGCCGGATTTGTCCGAAAAGAGCATTTTTACTTGCATCTTATTTTGTGCCGCCCGCATCTCTTCCACATCGATGCCCAGAGGAGGGGTTAGCGTCGTGCCCAAACTTTCGTATACCGGGATTTTCCCGATCATCTGCAACATTCTTTTGTCGCGTTCGGTGACGAGCGGATCGATGACGGTTAATCCCAGAACGTCGGGTCTATTGGGCGTGAAGAAGCTCCATATGTCTACTAGTGTCTCCATATTTTTGTCGTTTGGCTCAAGGGATGGCGAAACAATGGAGATGGTGTTTCCTTTACGCGAATAATGAGTTCCCTCTAAGCCGTAATGGGTCAAAAGAAAACCCTCCTCGCTGGCCAGCCAGTCCAGAATCGCTGCGGTTTTCTTTAATTTCTCCGGATAGAGTCCTGCTGTATTGTTAGAGAAAACAAAGGGATAGCCAGCGGAAACCGCTACTTGCAAGGGTTGATTAATCAATGGATTAAACGGTACCCAGTCGGCTTCAGGATTAATAAACTTTGATCTCGATTGAAGGCTTTCGGGATTGGAATCAAGCGCGAAGTCTGCTGTATCTCCCAAGATTACGCCAACCTTGCCTTGAACAGCCTTTTCGATATGTTTGCTGCCCGAGTTTAGAAACCAATCGGGATCTACCAGTCCTTCGTCGATCATTTTTCGAATATCGTTGACGACATCCCCGACGCGGGGGTCCGTTTGCATATCGACTAATTTATTATTTTCAAAATAATAGGGATAAACAAGCCCATTCTTCCCATACTCCGGCCATTCCTGGGAAATGCTTTTCCCGTTGCCGTATGTCGTAAATCCGTAAGTGTCGTCAATGCCGTTGCCGTCCGGATCCTGATAGGTAAACGCTCGCAGCGCTTCTACATATTGATCGTATGTTTGCGGAACAGCCAAGTGAAATCGATCCAACCAATCCTTGCGGATGTAGTAAACGCGGTATGAGTTGTCATCATACGGAAGAGGAGCTCGTGCGAATTTGTTGTGCACTTGATACTCCCGAAACTCCTTCTCGTCAATCCAATATTGGAAGTAGTTCGGCATCGTGGAAGGTGTTACATAAAAATTCAAATCTGCGAGCACGTTGTCGAGAATATACTGGGCGCCGCCGTCGCTGCTGATGTTCAGCCACATGTCCGGAGGATCGTTGGCCGCAAGCATCTTTGCAATCGCAACGTTGTATTCTTCATCCGGCGCTATGACGGTGAGCTTAAGATTAACATTGAATTTGCTTTCGATTATGGCACTGATAAAATCGCTATCCGATGCAAGCGAATACGACGAAGGAGAACCGCTAATCAAAAAATGAAGATCCAGCCCCTCGGATTTAGCGGAAACATCCTGCCTATCGTTCGTGTTTAGCAAATCAAAACGAAACAGCGCATAAACGCCCAGCAATATCACCGCTGTTGCTGCGATTCCGATTCTACTCCTCCGCATAGACACCCCCCTTTGCCGATGGCGAATTCAATAACTCTTCGACCTGGCCGCATAACGCCTCTTCGTCAATGAACTCGGACCAATATTGCTTTAGAATCGTTTTTAAAGTGAAAAACGAATGTAAAGGCATATTCAAATCCCGATTCATACGAAAAGAGGAGATCGTCTCGCGGAACAAATCGTAGCGCGAAGGTCGATTTAGGCTGTTGGCATCCTCCAAAGGCTCCTCGGCGACCGGCTTCAGCGCGGGCAGGCTGATGGTTTGATTTCGCAAAATACGCTGCGCCCGCGCCGAAGCCAGATAGTCGCTGAAAGCGGCGGCGGCTTGAGGTTGCTTGGAATTCCGGTTTACCGCCACGCCAATGACGTTTAGAAGCGTTCGCGGCTCGAACAAATAAGGGACGGGGGAGATATCATACTGGATATCCAAATCTTTGAAATCGTTTAGCGACGTGTAGGTGGTCAAAATCATTGATACCTTTCCTTGAAGGAACAGCTCGTTGACATCGTCGTTGCTTTCGGACAAATAACGAGGGAAAACCTCGCGATTATTAATCAATTCTTTGCAGAGCCGAATACTTTCTAGCAGAGGAGTGCCATGCAGACGGAATGCGCCCGGCTGTTTCATCGCAAAGTCCATGCAGCTTTGCAGCAAAAAGACGGGCCAGCGATTATCCGACAGCAGATAGAAATAAAAACCGTGCCGCTGGCCAGGGACAGCAAGCGTATGGGCATGCTGTATAATATCTTGCCAGGTCCAGCTGCCGTCGGGTTCAGGCACGTTGGCTTCCTGGAAGTGCGTGCGATGATAGGCCAGCACTAACGGAGAAAAGACGATAGGCTGAGCCAAAAGCGTTTGTCCCTGGGTGAAGGCCCTCTGAGCAAAACGGTATGTATGGGTTTGCGGAACGAGAGGCTGCAGCATATCGATGTCGTCGTTTTCCTCCAAATGCTGAAAGTCGAGATTGTTAATCGTGCACACATCCAGCAGCCCGCTGTTCATATAGTCTTTGACGGTGCCCAAATAATTGGACACCGATTGCAAGGGCAGCGCCTTGACCCGGATTGTCGGATGCAGCTTGCGGAAGTCTTCGATGAGCAAGGGCAGCGCAAAATCCCGCTCGATAGAAGAGCTGTAGCCAAATGATATCGACTGAAAGAAGCCAGGCAATTGCTCCGTCACTCGGCTGCCAACCCGGTCCACTTTGACGATCAAACCTTCCTCAACCAGAGCGTCGAGTCCTTTTCGAGCCGACTTGTTGCTAAGTTGAAATAGTTTTGTGAGCTTAAGCTCGGAGGGCAGCAAATCGCCGGGCGCGTACACCCCGTTTAATATATCGGAACGCAAATGATCGATCATATTTTGCAGCCGAAGCTGATAATTTTTCCGTCCTGGTTGGGGCTGATCGCGATTCATTTTTCATCATCCTTTAGTTTGTCCTCAATCTCCGTTAATCTACTGTATATCATACAACAAATGTTATTTAATGTGCATCAACATCGAATGAACAGGAATGTGCCGGAATGCGATGAATCGGAGAGCCACACCGCGTAATTATACGGGGGAGTGGCTCTTTTTCGTCTGTGAATATGATATATTTGTTCTAGATATGAAAAAGGAGATAGGTCACATCCATGAAGCTCTCGTTAAAGTATTTAATTTTATCAGCGGCACTGCTTTCAATGATTTTCACTCTATTTAGCAGCATCTCATCGGGGTATCGGATCAGCCAGCAAACACTTATTGAAAACACCTTGGAAACTAACCGAGTCTACGCACAAAAACTTGCCAATACAACCGGATGTTTTTTTTAACATGACTCTACAAACCTTGGAACTAAGCTCCAAGGACATTTCGTCATACATGAAAGGAGATCATTATTCCAAGACAAAGCTTCTTCAAGAGGCTGATCGTCTGAAAAAGCAAACAAACACGTTTAACTCTGTTGTGATTGTAGCTGCCGACGGAGAAATTCTCGCGACGTCACCGCAAACGCTGGATGTAGTTGGGAAGCTTCTGGATTCTACGGGCGGACAGGAAGCTTTAAAAGGGAAGCGGCCGCTTATATCGAAGCCCTATTTATCCATAACCGGGCGTTTGATTATTTTCATCTCGCATCCGATCGTAGCTGAAGATGGGGAATATCTTGGTTTAGTTGGCGGCAGCTTGTATTTAAAGGAAGCCAATATTTTGAACATGATATTAGGAGAGCACTTCTACAATGATGGATCTTATGTATACGTTGTAGACGAAGACGGTCGTATTATTTATCATCAAATGCCAAATCGGATCAATGAGCTGGTGTCGCATAACCCGGTCGTGCAAAAACTGATGAACAAAGAAAGCGGAACTGCCCGCGTCTTAAACACACAAGGCATTGATATGCTTGCAGGATATGCCTATGTTCCGTCTGTTGGATGGGGGATTGTATCTCAGAGACCAGCGGCAGTTTCATTAGCCCCCACCTCGGACATGATGAATGGAATGATTGTTAAATCATTACCGTATTTATTGATTTCTTTAATACTTATTTCATTTATTTCCAAGCTGATTGCTCAACCCTTACAAAAACTAGCGCATTTTACGGAGTCAAGCACGGAAAATAATCAAGAGAAAAGTATGCAGAAGGTTAGTACTTGGTATTATGAAGCCATACAATTAAAAAAAGCACTTACCTATAGTCTTGGTTTTTTCCATGATAGAGTCGACTATTTTACTTACCAGTCTAAAACAGATCCTTTGACGAAGCTTGCAAATCGACGGACATTAGATGAACAAACTCAGAAGTGGTCGGAGGATGGGGTGGCATTTTCCGTCATTCTATTAGATGTTGATCATTTTAAGAAGGTTAATGATACCTATGGCCATTCTAAAGGTGACGAAGTTTTGATATTTCTAGCCCAAAAAATGAAGGAAGTATCAGGAGAAAAAGATATTTGTTGCCGCTATGGCGGCGAGGAGTTTGTGTTGCTTCTCCATGACAGGAGTGGCGATGAAGCGTATCAAGTTGCCGAGAAGCTACGAATGCTAGTAGAAAGCACCGTGAGTCCATGTGGTGACACCATTACTATATCGGCCGGCATTGCAGCTTATCCGGCTAGCGCGACTCATCTTGCCCATTTATTCGAATTGGCCGACCAATGCTTATATGAAGCAAAAAATACCGGAAGAAACAAAAGTGTTTTCAAACAACCGTAATGCTTGTTTGCCATTATTTTAGCGATGACTACGATCTTAATATTTGGTATGCTTCGAGAATTGAGATTGGGAGAGGAGCATTCCAAAAAATCCATGCTGGGTAGATTAGCAATAACGACATTTATTGTCGTTTTTTTAGCAAGCGGCGCATTTCAGGCAGCAACAGCTAATAAAGTTCTGCCTTTTGATGATATTAGTACTAGCTACGCACAAAATAAAATCATAAATTTATATAACAAAAAGATGATGACAGGTACGTCGAAAACTAGTTTTTCGCCTACCAGGTCCATTACTAGAGCTGAATTTATTACCGTATTGGATCGCTTGTTGGGGCTTAATCCAGCTGTAAGTCCCGTAACATCTTTTACTGATGTAGCGCTGGACGATTGGTATTATGGCTGGATACAGGCTGCTGTTCAACTAGAACTAGCTAAAGGCATAACAGCTACATCCTTTGCTCCAAAGAGGGCGGTAACGCGGCAAGAGGCGGCGGTCTGGGTAGCAAGAGCTTTGAAACAGAACGGGGAAAGCTCTACTGATCTCCATACAGCTTTTAAGGATGGTAAAGAAATTGCAGACTGGGCAATCGCCTCCGTTGCCGCGGTCCATAAAGCAGGATTAATGAAAGGCGATAATAAGGGGAAGTTCAGACCTTCGGAGCCCATAACAAGGCAGGAAACAGCCGTGCTTATCGATCGAGTGTTACAAAATAAGAGCTGGGCTGCGGAGCTTAAGGCGTTGCCGGAAAAAAGAATCGTTATCGGATGGCAGTATGCCCAGACAAGGGAACAATATCAGAACAATATTTTGAAATCGAATGTAAACACGTTATCACCTCGCTGGTATTTCGTAGGGGAAACAGGTGAATTGTCCGATTCTACAGACACGAAGCTTATTACATGGGCGAAGCAGAATGACAAGCAGATTTGGGCAATGGTTGGCAATCGATCCGATCAATCAGCTACCCACCTTATGTTGTCTGATTCTACAGTAAGAAATAAAGTTGTTGAGCAATTATCGGAAATCGTGAAGCGTTACGACCTGGAAGGACTTAATATTGATTTCGAGAACGTCGCCCCAAAGGATCGCGCATTATTTACGACATTCATTACTTCTTTAGCGGAGCAGCTGCATACGCTTGGGGCAGTGCTCTCCATTGATGTGTCTCCCGATCTTGGCACGGATTGGACGGAAGCATTCGACTATGCCGCGCTTGGCAAGCAAGCGGATTATGTCGTGATGATGGGATACGATGAGCATTATGGGGGAAGCTTATACCCAGGCTCGAATGCTTCGTTGCCGTATGACGAACATGCCATTGATACACTCCTTAAGGTCGTACCAAGCGGGAAGGTAATTCTCGCCCTCCCTTTCTATAATCGGGATTGGACCTTAAATGAGAATGGCACCGTTTCAACCTCCGAATTTATTACCCTTACCCAACAAAATCAGAAGATCAAAACCTACGCACTTAAGCCCGTATGGAATGAAGCAATAGGGCAATATGTGGCTAGTTATATGATGCAGTCTTTGAAGCATACGATCTGGTTTGAGGATGCTCGTTCCCTAATAACCAAATATCGCCTAGCCGTAGACAAAAAATTAGCTGGGGTAGCCTATTGGTATATTGGCGGTGAAAGTGAGGATATATGGGCAAGCTTAAGCAATGCGGAGACCTATTATGATTATTCGTTCTCAAAGTAGGGCGAGCTCCGCATCAGGTTTATAACATGATAGGGTGCCCTGGCCAAATTAATGGCTTTGGGACACCCTCTTTAAGGATTGTTAAATAACGCAACGTATTTATTTCGTATAGTTATCGAAATAACCTTGAATAAAGACGATAGGCGTACCTTTATCTCCGCTTCCGGAAGTTAAATCGGATAAGGATCCAATAAGATCAGTAAGCTTTCGGGGTGTAGTGCCTTGCGCTTCCATTGAACCTGTAAGATCTGAATTTTTATTGTTAATGTATTGCGATATAGCATCTTTCAGTTCCTGGCCTCTTAGCTCAGCAAAATTATTATCGGCAAGATATTTTAACTTCACTTCATTAGGGGTTCCGTCCAGTCCTGCTGTGTAGGCGGGCGATACTACAGGGTCAGCAAGCTCCCATATTTTACCTACGGGATCTTTGAAGGCGCCATCTCCATAAACCATGACTTCCAGGTTTTTTCCAGTTACTTCTTTGAGCCTCTGTTGTATTGCATCAACTACAGGCTGGCAATTACGCGGGAAAAGCTTCACGCTGCTTTCTGTCGATTTATTTGAGCCCAGCAAACCATAAGCTTCGTTATATCCGCTGCCATCAATAGACTCAGACAGTATATTGTCAAGGCTATAAACGTTGACTCCGCCATTTGCTTTTAGTATTCTCTTTGTTCTGAATCGTGTATGTATATCACAAGCTAGAACATGTTTTGTGTAATTCAAAATGGTTTTTGGATTATTGGAGAAAATAACCTCGCATTCCACGCCATATGCTTCAACTAATGATTTATAATAATCGATATAATCAACACCGGTAAACGTATGCTTATTAAATCCAAAATAATCGCGGAATTGTTTTTCAGTCAAAACATCTGTCCATGGATTAACTCCCTTTTCATCAAGCATGTCAATATCAACTAAGTGATTACCAACCTCATCAGATGGATAGCTTAGCATTAAAACAATCTTCTTAGCGCCTTTTGCAATCCCGCTGAGACAGTTCGCAAATCGATTGCGGCTTAAGATCGGGAATATGACTCCCACAGTCTCTTCTCCAAATTTCGAACGAACATCTTTGGCAATATTGTCGATAGTCGCATAATTACCTTGCGCACGAGCAACAATGGACTCAGTAATCGTAACGATATCTTTATCATTTATTGTGAACCCTTCGGCTTCGGAAGCTTTCAACACACTTTCTACAACGATTTCCTCTATAATGTCCCCCTGATTTATAATAGGGCAACGTAGTCCTCTAACGACGGTTCCAACCATTCTTTCCACATGGATCGCTCCTTACTACAATATAAAGTTTAGTTATGTTGTGCATCTCACTGTACTATACATGTGTTTATTGGTAGAAGTAAAATGAATATTCCTAATACTAGGGATAAGCGGGGATTATATGGTGACAAGCGAATTTTAGTTTGGTTTCACTCACCACCACTCTGATGTATATCGTTCGCAAAAACCATTTAGTGTACATCAATGTTAGTGAAAATATAAAATATACGATTATAGATTGACGAAATAGCTTAAATCCTGTACTTTAATGTTAGATAAATACATCAGTTTATACATCAGATATGGATTTGTTTATCTTATTTCAAGCGTATATACAGCAGTTAAAAGAGATTGGAGGATTTACGATGATTAAAGTGGGAATGATCGGATGCGGCAACTTGGGACGAACGCATGCCAAATGTATCGCTGAGCTTGAGGGAATAAGGCTGTCAGGCTGTTTCGACGTTTACAAGCCAAGCGCAGAAAAATTGATGGAGGAGTTTGGCGCAGATTATGCGACGGATGATCCCGATCAACTGTTTAATGATCCATCGATAGACGTTGTGTATGTGTGTACCATGCATGATACGCATGCCGAATACTGCATCCGTGCTATGGAGAGCGGCAAGCATGTGCTCGTAGAGAAACCTCTGGCGATGACGGTAGAGGAATGTGTGGCTGTGGGAGAAACGGTAAAGCGTACAGGCAAAATGTTATTTACGGCGTTTAAGATGAGATACTACGAGATGTTGTGGAAGGCGAAAGAATTGATCCCTAATCCTATTATGGTGACCATGCAAATGATGGACAGCAGATGGGGGGACGGCATATGGCCCAATGATCCCGTTAAAGGCGGAGGCAACGTCATCAGCCAAGGATGCCACTCCACCGATATTATGCGATTTATGGCAGGAGGCGATCCGGTAGAGGTATATGCGGCTGGCGGCAACTACTATCAACCGAGCGGCGTTGTTGACAACCTGGTTGCCGTCTATCGATTCGACAACGGCGCGGCGGGCTGTTTGGTCCAGGGCGATAGCGATTGTCCCCCATTAACGAGCAAGTTTTTTATGCAAATGTTTGCAGAAGGCAAATCGATTACCATATCCGATCGTCTCACTACTTTGACCTATACCGAGGCAGGAAAAGAGCCGCAAGTATTCCAAGGCACGGAAAGCGGGTTTATGGAAGAAAATCGAGCGTTTCTAAAATGCTTGCAGGAAAACGCCAAAGCGACAATCGATCATGTGGACGGCTTATACGCCACGCTGATGATCTTGCAAGCGATTGCTTCGCTGGAAAGCGGCAAGCCGGAGCTGATTCAAGCCGTAGTCGAGGAGTCCATAAGCGAGAGGGTTAACCAAGGATAGGGAAGGTCGTATTGACGGGGAGAGCTTATCGATTGGAGGATAAAAAATGATAACAATCGCCGAATCCAAGCATCTATCGATCCAAGAACCTTTGCTGGAACCTTTCGGATTTAAAGGGGACTACTTGACGGAGTTATGGCAATCGGTGGCAGGGCTTTGTTCTCAAGACGGCGCCCTCGGCATCGGAGTAGGCGTTCAAAGCGTCTTATGGTCCGACGACCGGGTATTTTCGCAATATGGAGAGCAAACCGGCAACGCTTTGATGGCTAATGCGACCCAATATGCATTGATGCTTGCGGAGCACTCGGAATTTGATACGCCAATTGATTTAATGGATCGATTATTTCCGGAAGTGCATGCATTCGCGCAACGAAGTGTTGGAAGGGAAGATCTTCGTGCGACCTTTGCTCTGAATTCGCTTGTTGCCTTGGATCAAGCGGCTTGGTCCTTGTACAGCAAAGGCAAGGGCGCGGGAGGCGGCTTCCAGGAGTTGGTTCCTGAGCCATACCGTTCGGCCTTATCGGCTCGGCAGCAACAGCTAGGGTGCATCCCTCTTGTGTCTTACAATCTGTCAGAAGAGAAGATTGAACAGATTCTTGGAGAAGGTTATTTTATTTTGAAAATTAAAATCGGCGCCGATCCCGAACAAAACGGGGATCCTGCCAAAATGCTGGAATGGGACAAACAGAGGCTGTCACAGATCCACCGCATTGCTTCTCGCTTCGATACGCCATACACGCAGAACGGGAAAATCGCTTATTACTTGGATGCCAATGGCAGGTATGACGGGAAAGGTCGCATGATAAGTTTCCTGGAACATGCCGATCGGATAGGCGCACTGGAGAGCATAGTGCTGCTTGAGGAGCCGTTTAACGAAACGAATGTTATCGATGTGTCGGATTTGCCCGTTCGATTTGCAGCCGACGAAAGCATCCATAACGAAAGTGATGCGCAACTGAGGATTGAGATGGGTTATAAGGCGATTGCGCTTAAGCCGATCGCTAAGACGATGAGCATGAGTTTAAAAATCGCTAAGCTAGCTCGCGATAGAGGTATTCATTGTTTCTGCGCCGATCTAACCGCTAATCCCGTATTAGCGGATTGGAACAAAACATTGGCCGCTCAGTTGCCTCCGCTTCCCGAATTAAAGATCGGCGTTTTAGAAGCGAACGGTCAACAGAACTACCGCAATTGGGAACGGATGAAAAGCTGGCATCCCTATTCCGATGCGTCATGGATTACACCTGATAAAGGACTTTTTACATTGGACGATTCTTTTTTTAACGTACTGGGAGGGGCGCTTGAAATAGGCTCCGAATACGAAAATCGCTTATATGGCAGAGGTGGGCAAACGAAATGACATCATTAAAAATCGGTTTGGTGGACCTCGATACATCACATCCTGGCAGCTTTGTCCCCATTGTTCGCGAGATGGGACATCACGTCACCGGAGTGTTCGATAGCGGAACGATCTATCCTCCTGGATATGCTTCTACATTTGCCCGCGAGCATGGCATTGATCATGCTTGCGAAACGATAGAAGAGCTGGTCGAGCGGGTAGATGCGGTGTTTATTCACAGCTGCGATTGGGATTTGCATGTCCAACACGCAAGGCCTTTTATAGAAGCGGGGAAAGCCGTATTTATCGACAAACCTTTAGCCGGCAACGCCAGGGACCTGCAGCAGCTCATCGATTGGGGCAAGGATGGCGCCATACTTACAGGCGGATCTGCACTCCGTTATTGCAATGAAGTGAAAGAGTGGAGAGAAAGAGGCATAGGAACGGAAGAATGGGTGTATGGACTTGTCGGCTGCGCGGTAGATGAATTTAACTACGGTATTCATGCTTATGCCATGCTTCATGGTCTTATGGGAGCGGGGATCGAATCGGCCAGATACGTGGGGGAGACCACACAGCAACAGATCGAGCTGGCTTGGAAAGACGGCAGGCGCGCAATGGTGAGCATCGGGAAGACTTCGGGTTACTTGCCTTTTTACGCCTCGATAACGACGCAAAAACAAGTCGAGTTTATAAAGGCGGACAATAATCGCTTATATCAAGCCATATTGGAAAACGTTCTGCCTTACATGGCGGGAGAAGCGCCGTCGCCGATCTCGCTCGATGAGCTGGCAGAGGCGGAAATGGCAGCAATTGCTGCCAAAATGTCTGCGGAACGGGACGGGGCGCTTATCCGTATTCAAGATATTCCATTAAGCGAAGTTGGCTATAACGGAGGTTTGTTTGCGCAACAGTACAAAGCGATGAAATTTCCCGATCAGAAGTGAGTTTCGGCGGCTCTTAGGATGAGGTTCCACCTATCTTAAGAGCTTTTTGTTATTAAAACGCCGATTGGTGAATCCGACGATATTGAAGCGGCGTGTGTCCATAAAGTGCTTTAAAGGATTTGTAGAAGTAGCCCAAATTATGAAAGCCAGCCTCCAGGGAAATGTCGAGAATGCTCCAGTCGGAGCGGAGCAGCAGATTTTCCGCATATTGAAGCTTTACGCGATTCAAGTATTGGAGGGGAGTCAACTGCTCCCATTGCTGGAACACACGGCAAAGATGCGCATGGGATTTGCCGGATAAGCTCAACATGGCAGCGATTCCCTCGTGGAAGCAAGCGGGATTTTTTATTTGCAAGCAGAGCTGTACAAACCAAGGGGGACGTTCGTCGGGCTTGGCGACAACGTTGGGCATCATATGGCTGACATATACCTCCGACAACAGGGAACGCAATTCTGTACGAAACCACCGTTTGTCATGCTGGGGGATACGATAGAGCTTTTCCATACGGCGTTGCAACAGCAGCTTATCCTGTTGGGAAAGCCGAACGGCAGCGGGATAAGGAGCGGACAAAAAAGCATCTTGCGGGAAACCATCGCCCAGATAGGCGAACAGCTCCATGACCGTCTTGCTGTAATAGGAGAGATTGATGAGACGGAAATCCTGGCCAGGAAGCTTCTCGTAGAAATGAATATCCTGAGGTCTCATAA
Organism: Paenibacillus sp. MY03; assembly: GCF_002165585.1. Lineage (NCBI taxonomy): Bacteria > Bacillati > Bacillota > Bacilli > Caryophanales > Paenibacillaceae > Paenibacillus > Paenibacillus sp. MY03. The sequence continues at coordinate 100,136 of NZ_MXQD01000038.1, forward strand.
AAACCAGCGAGCCTTCGTCCAACTGCTCCTTTTTTCCATTGATCCAATGACAGACCGAGCCTGACGTGATCAGAAAAAATTCAAAGAAGTCGTGCGTATGCGGTCCAGCCGTATTTCCGATGCCCCTAAGATCGCGATAATGTCCTTCCGCTTCCTCGTCAATTCCACCTTCCGCTCTGAACAGCTGAATGGGGCTCTCCATTGCTCATCCTCTCCCTTCGATCAATACAGTATAATTCTATCATGAGTGCCGTTGCTTTAAAGTCCTGTTTTTAAAAGGAAAATCTTATATCCGTAAATGAAAGTTTACACAAATGTCAATCTAGCGTAGTCGATGAGAAATATCGGCAGGATTTCCCACACATCGCCATGGTAAGATCATAGCTGATTCAAGCGATGAGATGGAGGCCGATGACAGATGCTGCTGCTGCAAAAACGCGAGCAATTTGAACAAAACAAAGTGATCTATGAAAGCGCAAAGCTAACTTTCCATGGGGTGGAAGGTTTCGATGTTTATAATGTTTCGATTCCTTTTGTATGGCGGGACCGGTCGTATATTTACGGTCGTGTAGAAAGACGGGGCGAATGGGCGCGTTCGTGGGTTCGTCTGTTCGAGCAGATTGGACCGGACGAATGGATGCTGGCGCCGGACAGCATGAGCTATCAGCTTGAGGACCCGTATGTAAGCATAATCGACGACCGGGTCGTTATGGGCGGGACGCATGTACGTTATCGGCAAGGCCAGGTCGACACCTATTTCGGATATTTTTATAGAGGCACGGAGTTGGATGACCTGTACTACTTCACAACCGGCCCTGAATATATGAAGGATATTCGTCTGGTGCAATTGATGGATGGACGAATCGGCGTGTTTTCACGGCCAAGGAGCGAGGACATCCGGCGGGAATTCGGCAGCGAATCGATGATCGGATTTACGATTATTGACCATCTGGACGAGCTGACGGCGGAGTCGATCGAACGTGCGCGCTATATTCCAGGACTGTTCGCCCGGGATGAATGGGGCGGCTGCAATCAAGCTTACAGCCTGGACAGCGGGAAGATTGGCGTAATCGGACATATTTGCTATAAGACATATGCGGCGGACGGTCAGATGCAGCAGGTTTACATGAATTTTTCGTTTGTATTCGATGTAGACAATCATGTGGCTCTGGATCAAAAAATTATTGGCACTCGGAGCTGCTATCCCGACGGTCCAAGCAAAAAGCCCGATTTGACCGATTGCACCTTCACCTCGGGTATTGTGCTGCGCGAGGACGGCAGATGCGATCTGTATGCGGGAATCGGCGATACGGAGGCCGGCCGCATCGTGATCGATTATCCGTTCGAAGGATATGGGAGAATGATAAGCCCGAGATGACTGTCCGCAAGGATAGTCTTTTTTCTTGTCAATCAGCCATGACGGTGTCATTATGGTGGGTAGACTGAAGTTGCAGCGAAGCCAACATTGGGTTGCATTGGAAGGCGGGGGAGAAGCAGATGAGACGTATCAGAGAGAAGATAGTACCCAAATCGATTTTTTTTCGGTTTTTTATTTCATTCGTGGTACTGCTGGTTGTCGTAGCCTTGACGATTGCCGCGTTGCTGTTCCAAGCCTTCTCGAAAGGTTCGGCAGCGCAAATTAATGATATCGCGCAGAAACGGTTGGAGCAAAGCTCTGCCATTCTGGAGCATATATCCGAGCAGGCTCGTCTGATTACGCTGCAACTGTCATTGGATCCTTACATTATTCAAGTGATAAACGGGAGAGAGGCGGACAGCGACTACTTCCTGAAGGCGGAGGCGATGCGCAGGCTTAATGATCTGCTGATTACGAATACCACTCTGTATTCTATCGCCCTGTACAATGGTCAAAGCGGCATATGGACGGGGACGGATCGGGATAAAATGTACGCCGAAACGGATACGATCGCCTGGCTGCAGGAGGAGAATGTGCAAAGTCTGGGGCAACTGTTGCCCCGCAAGCTTAGGGTCAATCCGGCCGAAGGCGAAGCGGATCATGTCTATACGGTATTTTATTATGACCGGGATGCAAACAATCGGGAAATCTCAAGCGCGATTATAGTCAATGTGACGCTGGACGGATTTGTCCCGGTTCGGGATAAGCAGACCCTTGATATGAATCTACTAGTGCTGGACGGGCAGGGGCAGGCGGTATATTCGCCATATGAGAGCGGCTTTCTGGAGGACATGTCGGGCAGAAGCGATGTGAGGCGCATCATGTCTGAGCAGACCGGCGGCAATTTTATTTCCATGGAGAATAAGCAGAAGACGCTGGTATCCTCGATCTATTCGGAGTCATTGGGCTGGTATCTGGTATCGATGCTTCCTTATGAGACTGCTACGGCCGAAATATCGGATATACGCCGTACGGCCATCACGGCCTGCTTGCTGTTGCTGCTGCTGGCTCTGGGAGCATCGGCTGTGCTGAGCGGCATGCTGTCTTCGCCATTGTCGAAGCTTGCGCGGAAGGCGCAGCGCTTTCAACTGCCGAATGAAGAGGCAATGTCGGACGAGAAGCTGGGCGAAATGGAAATATTGACCCGTTTCTACGCCAATGTAACGACAAGGTTCGAACAGTTGGAGGCAACTAACCGATTGTCGCGCGTAACGATGAAAGCAGAATATTTGAAGGAGCTGCTGCAAGGCAATCGGCAGCCCGAGCAGTCCGATTGCGATACCTTCCAGCTGCGTCTGGATATTATGGGCAGCGATCAGTTGCGCGTGGTTGTAGTCAGGCCGGACAGTCTGCGAGAGCTGAAGGAGCACCGGGCCGAGATGGATTTTCGTGTAAGCGCAGTTCTGTACAGCTTGACAGAACAGTATATGCATGCCCGAATCCGATGCGAGGTTGTGAGATTGGAGCAGGAAACGGTGCTTCTGTTGGGCGGCGAGGAGAGTGAATGTCCGTCGATGCTGGAGCTGCTGAAGAGCCTGCAGCAAGAGATCGCGGAGGCATACGGCATATCGACCACCGTTGGCGTCGGCCTCCCTGTTGCCGCCGGTTCGGGAATCGGAGAAGCCTATTTGACAGCGAGGGAAGCGGTCCACTATCGTTTGACGCAAGGAACGGGGCATATATTGGTGTACGAGCAACTGCTTAGAGAGGCGGAGACGGAATTTGAATACCCGCAGTCCAGGCAGAAGCAACTGCTTGAAGTCATCCGGTCGGGCAAGGAAGCGGCTGTCGATGCGGCGGTTGCGGAAGTATTTGACGTTTTTCGCGAGGCTCCGTATTCGATGATTCGCACTTCCGTTCACTTTTTGCTGTTTTCGATTGTGAGCGCCAATGCCAATTCCGTCGTTTCCACCGCCTCTGCCGCCTTTATGAATATGCTTGAGCGTCTGCAACAAATGGAAACGCTGTCAGAGATAGAGGAGTGGTTTGTTCATTTCTGCAAGGATACCATCCATCGGACAAAGGAAAGCAAGCAGCACAGCAGGTCGGATTTGGCGGACAAGATCGCCGAATTTCTGGAGGAGCAATACGGCAATTCAAACCTCTCGATTGAGGTGGTTGCCGAGCGCTTTGGTTATAACGGCATTTATTTCGGCAGATTGTTCAAGGAACTGTTTAATCAATTGTTTCTGGAATACGTGACGCAGCTGAGAGTTCGCAAGGCGAACGAATTTCTGACGGGCTCCAGGCTGACGGTCAAGGAGATCGGGGAAAAGGTCGGTTTTCTAAACGCCTCCTACTTTGTCACATGGTACAAGAAGCAAACGGGATTGGCGCCTACCGAATATCGCAAAAGCCAATCGCACTAACCGAGAGACGCCCGCAGGGGCGTTTTTTCGTTTGTTTTGCGATATATCCGCGGAATCTGTGATTTTCTAAAGCGAAAAGCTATAGTTTTCTAAACAATATTTAGTTTGTTAACTTGTTGCCCCCAACTGGAAGCGCTATATTTTAGTCTGTCAGCAGCAAGCAGATACAAAAAATGAGGTGTGCCGGATGGTGAAGTCTGCAAAATGGTTTATGACGGATTTGATAAAAAACAGGTTTTTGTACGTATTGGTTCTGCCGGGAATTGTGTTTTTTCTATTATTCAATTATTTGCCCATGGCCGGAATTATTGTCGCTTTTAAGGAATACCGCATGGATTTGGGCATCTTCGGAAGCCCTTTTAACGGCCTCGATAATTTCCGTTTTCTTACGGTGGATACGGCCTCCGTGCTCAAGGTAATCTTCAATACGTTGTTCCTGAACATTCTGTTTATCGGCATCGGCACATCGCTTGCGGTTATCACGGCTATTCTGATCAATGAGATCCGATTGACCTGGTTCAAAAAATTATCGCAATCGCTGATCATTCTTCCCAACTTTATATCCTGGATCATTGTTGCCGTCTTCGCTTACAATTTCCTGAATACCGACTTCGGCATCTTGAACGGATGGCTGAGCAATCTCGGATTGCCCCGTATAAGCTGGTACAGCAGCGCCGAGTGGTGGCCGGCCATTCTCGTGCTATTGTATGTCTGGAAGTCGGCGGGCTTCAGCAGCATTATTTATTTGGCGGCGATTACGGGTATTGATCAGGAGCAATATGAATCGGCCGAGCTTGACGGGGCGAACAAACTGCAGCAAATCCGGCATATTACGATTCCCGGCATTTCCAAAACGATTATTATTTTGCTGCTGCTCGCGATCGGACGCATCTTCTACGGCGACTTCGGCATGATATACGGACTGGTGGGGGATAACAGCCTGCTCTTCTCCACAACGGATGTCATCGATACGTATGTATTCCGGGCGCTGCGCACGCTGAACGATGTGGGAATGTCTTCGGCGATCGGTCTGCTGCAATCGTTTATCGGCTTTCTATTTGTGTTTGCGGCCAATGCCGTTGTGCGAAAATATGATAAAGATTCCGCCTTATTCTAATAGAGGTTGATTTTTTGAACATGCACTAATAGCTTGCAATCAGACTGGAGTTGTGACCGATGAAAGCGTACACGATAAGCGACAAATTAGTGGCGTGGTTGGCCTATGTGGCGATTGGTTTGTTCGTCATTGCCGCCATTATCCCGTTTATGACGATCGTTTCTACGTCCTTGACGGACGAGCTGTATATTCGCGCTAACGGTTTTGATATTTTCCCCCATGCGATTACGCTGGACGCCTACAAATATGTGCTTGGCCGCGGCTCCTCGATTCTGGGCGCCTATCAGGTTACGCTGTTCGTGACCTTTGCAGGCACAGCCTTCAGCCTGTTGCTTACGACGATGATGGCCTTTGCGCTGTCCAGGCGCGAATGGAGGATGAGCGTGCCGATCTCGTTTTTCGTCTATTTCACGATGTTGTTTAACGGCGGAATTGTACCCTGGTACATTGTGACCACCAAGTATTTGCATCTTTATGACAGCCTGGCTGCGCTTATCGTGCCGTATGCGATCAATGCGTTTAATCTGATTGTGCTCCGCAGCTTTTTCTCGACGATTGACAACGCTATATTCGAGGCGGCGAGAATAGACGGGGCGAATGACATCAAGCTGCTGTTCAACATCGCTTTGCCGCTTGCGATGCCGGGGCTGGCGACGATTGGCCTGTTTTATTCGATCAGCTATTGGAACGACTGGTGGCTTGCCCTGATGCTCGTCAGCGATCGCGAGCTGTACCCGTTGCAGCTTCTCATCCGGGCGATTACGTCCAATATTTCGTATGCCGCATCCAGCGGGGTGAACTCCTCGATTGCCGCCGCCGCAATTCCGAAGGAAGGCGTGAAGATGGCAACGACGGTGCTGACGATTGGTCCCATCATTTTGCTGTATCCGTTCCTGCAGCGCTATTTCGTTAAGGGCTTGACAATCGGAAGCGTGAAGGGCTAGCAGAGATTCAATCGAATATGCAATCCGCAAGGATTTGTATAGATCATGCTTTTACAATAATTCGGGAGGTCAAAGGATGAAAAAGTCAGTCAGCAAGAAATGGTTCTGTTTGATGGTTGTATTGTCGTTTGCAATTATCTTGGGAGCATGCTCGGGCAACAGCGCTCCGGCGGATAATCCGTCCGGCACCGCTAACAGCGGCCAGGCAACAGGAGGAGAGAAGGAGGAGCTTAAGACCGTTACCTTAAATATCGTATACCCCGGCGATCCGCAGCCCGATCAGGACAATGTGACGGCCGAGCTGGAGAAAAAATTGGCTGAGGACGGTATCCCTGTCAAGCTGAACTATCAATATATTCCTTGGGGCGATTACTTCCAGAAGCTTCCGATTATGCTGTCGACCGGCAATCAGGTGGACATTATGTGGACGGACCCCGCCTTGCTCGGCACGTTCGTCAAGTCCAATTCCATCGCCCCGCTGGATGATGCGTTAGCGCAATATGGGCCGGATATTATGGCTGCGCTGGACTCCAAATATTGGCCGCCCGTTACGGTGAACGGAAAGAAATACGGCGTGCCGGCGGGAGCGCTCGGTACAACAAAGGGCTACTACACCGCTACAATACGCAAGGATCTGCGCGAGAAATACGGGCTGCCGGAAATTCGGACCCTGGACGATCTGGTTGCCTTCGCGGAGGCAGTCAAAACCAACAATCCGGAGATGCTTGTATTCAATGAGCCGCCAGCGGCCTTCCATATGGGAGAAGTGCTGCAAAGCACAAGCCTTGACGGAATTGTGTTCAATTACGAGACCTTGAAGGCCGAAGCCAAGTATGAACGCCCGGACGCAATGGAGGACGCCAGCTTCCTGCGCATGCTGTACGACAAAGGTTATATTGACAAGGACGTGATGGTGGGCCGCGATATCCGCGCTGACTTTAACTCCGGCAAAGCGGCGATTGGCGGCGGCGATGTCTATGAATACAATAACTACTATCGCAATATCGCCGTGGAAGGAGCCGAGGTGGAATTTATCAAGATTTTGCTGACTGAGGAACCGTACATGCCGACCACGACATGGAACTTCCAAAGCATAGCGGCCACCTCCAAAAATATGGACCGGGCGATTATGTTCCTGAACTGGATTCAACAAAATGAAGAAAACTACGATATGATGACCAACGGTTTGAAAGGCGTTCATTTCGACGTTAAAGATGGAGCCGTTGTGGTGCCCGAAGGCGTGGACGCGACCTTGATCGGGTATGCGCCGCCGGAGTGGATGTGGCAAAATCCGCAATTTCTGAAGCCCAAAGCCTCAGATGCTCCCGACTTTATGCAGCAACTGCAAGACTTCGACAAGTCAACTGAACTCATGAGTCCCATTATGGGCTTTAACTTCGATCAGACGCCTGTTAAAACGGAGATTGCCGCGCTCAGCACGATTGAAAACAAATACAAATACGGTATTGCATCGGGCGTGCTTGATCCCGAGGAGGCGATTCCGCAATACAGCGAGGAGCTGAAGAAAGCGGGCCTGTCGAAGGTGATGGAGGAGTTCCAGAAGCAGGTTGACGCCTTTCTTGAATGATAGGAGAGTATATGATTTCCGCGGCGTCTCTTATCCTTGCACCTTGCGGGACGAGAATAGGAGACGCTGCGCGCCTCGACAGACGAGGAGAAAACAGGACTATTAAGTGGGAGGATGAAAATGATGGCTGTATGCAAACGAGCGGCAATAACCGGATTATTGGGCTTGGCGCTACTGTTGTCTTTTGCCGTTGCGGCTTCCGCAAATAACGGCTTTGCCGCCGAATACGTTGCGGAGAGCACATCGTCGATTACCCTTCATCCGGGTGAAACAAAAAGCTTTTGGGTCGAACTCAGAAATACGGGTACAGAGACGTGGCTATTCGGATGGCCGAGCCATGAAGTGGTGCTGGCCCATACGGACAGCAGCTATTCTCATGAAACAAGCTCCATGTACAGCGGCAACAATAGTTGGCTGACGTACAGCAGGCCGGCAGCGCCTAACTATGCGGGCATTCAGAGCGGCGGAATCGGCCGGTTTGAATTCAAGGTGACGGGTCAGGAAGAGATAGGCACAACTCGCATGTATCTGCGTCCGGTCAGGGCGGACGGAACGTTCCTGAACAATCTCGGCATCTGGGTGGATATTACGGTCGTGCCTTACCCGGAACACGCGGCATCCGTCGGATCGCCTGTCGCCAATCAGGCAGCGGTGAGCTGGGCCAAATCCACGGCCAACAACTTCGGTTCCTACCGCATTTACAAGTTTCCGAAAACGTATCCCGCTCTGAAGTATTACAGCGGCGGCGACTGGAGCAAAAATTTTCAATATTTGCCGCAATTGCACCCCTATTATTTGGACCGGACCGTTACGGATGTCAATGCGCTGTCCTATCTCAGCTCGATAGAAGCTGACAAAAGTTATGTGTATATTGTCGATGTCATTGATGTAAGCGGAAACATTATCGCCCGGTCCGAGCAGCTAGAGGCGCGCAATGTGTCCGGATATACCGTGAAACCCCAGGAAAGGGGACAAAGGCTTTATTACGATCCGCAATTGGGCGATTACCGCAATACGGAAACCAGAGGGTACATTGAGAGCAACATGCGCTGGAGCACCGATTCAGCGGAAATATTGCTCAGCCTGAAGACGCTTCCCGAAACCTATGCGCTTGCATCGACGCAGCAGCTGGCCGATTTCGTGAAGGAAAGCATGCCGCGGGGATTGCCGACGCATCGCTGGACCGACTTTATGTATGGACAGGGCGCGAGCGTATATGTCGATCCGCAATTGCGATTTGACAACGGCGTCTATGAGGTGACGGGAGATTTGTCCGTACCGCGGCTGACCTTCTTCGAAAGCACATATGGGTCCAAGGAGCTTGGAGCGCTTCGTTTCGCATACGGCTATGACGGTCTTGAACCGATTGAAGTCGCGAATCCGGATGTCAGGACGGTGGACTTTGATGAAGAAACCAATACGATGCTCGTCAGCTTCTCCAAACAAGAAAATAATGTGCGCGTTCAGTTTGACGTCAGCATTCGTGGAGGAGTAATTGAGGTGGAGGGCAGCCTTACGCCTATTCAAGGCTCCGTATCCAATCCCCGCCTCATTGTCAAAGCGCGCAATGACGACGGCATCGGCGATTCCGACTTTTTTGCATCGGTCAAGCAATGGGGCAGCGATGCGTGGCTGTTGTACGATGACGGCAAAGGTTTTGTTCGGGGCGAGGATTTGGCCAAAAACAACCCGGCCCGTTTCGAAGGCATTTTGCAATCCAACGGCAGCTCTTACTTCAAATACAACGGTACGCTGGCTCAAGGGCAAACCTGGCAGGAATATTTGGAGAAAATCAGATTTGGCTCCCATATGCTGGGAGGAACCGCCGATCATTATGAACCGACGGAATATGATTCCGCGACATATGACAATTATTTGTTCGGACGGCTGATGAATTACGGCTATCCGGTTATGGGACTGGCATCCTGGAGCGTCGGCCACCCGGCGGATACGGAAGCCAAGGTGCTTCTGGACAGCGCCATCGGCATTATGTATCAAAATATGCTGAGCTATCCTGCCCATAACTGGTCTTCCTTCGAGGACAAGGACAACGGCTCTCTGTATTGGGGCGAGCTGGGTCCGCTGCTGTACGGTCTGGCGGTTATGGCCGAGCAGGATTCCGTTACGCTGATCTTCGGCAAAACCTACGAAGAGCTTGCCCAGTTTGTATACGACAGGCTGCCGCCCGCGGCAACGGGGCTGTTCGCAGTCGATAATGATGGTTTGGGCAATGCGATCTACGGCATCCGCAAATTTAAAGGCATTCTTGATGCCAAAGTGGCCAATTACGAGACCCATTTGCTAACCATTAACGAGGCGAACAATCAAGGTTACTACACCACCAAGACGTATTTGGGCTATGCGGACAGGCACAGCGTCGCGGCGTTGAACGCGCTCAGCCACTTCCTGCAGCTGCCGCAGTGGGACACGCAGGACGCCCTGATTATCCGCAATTCGCTGGGTTATGCGGGGATGGGCGAGTCGCAGGCATGGGGCCAGATCGTATTCGACGCGTTGGAGAAACAATACGGCGGGGTGTACCCGATTCTGATCGGCACCGACACGCCGCATGATCATCAGCCTGTTCAATTAACCCAGATCGGCTGGAATGCCGGAACAGCAACGCTGAGTATGAGCTTCAATCGGCCGTTCGAGGAGTTAAGCGTGTATACAGGCAGCGCCGGACTTGCCGAAGTAAGACTGAATGGGCAGCCGCTGACCGCCGGCCTGGAGTATACCTTTGACGAGCTGACCCATATTCTGAGAATTAAGGCGACGAATGAGGCAGTGGGGGCATTTGCCATAGCCGTAACGGTTGATTAGGAGATTGAAACATGAAGCCTAGGAAGAAAGGGACGCTTTGTTTGATTCATCAGGCGCTTTCCGACCCGGACAAGGCACTGATTCGATGCGAACAGCTTGCTCTGGGGCTGATCGGCTTCCGGGTGGATTAAGCGTAGACAGGTTTAAACCTTAGGATCCTGTGCATCCTAAGGTTTTTTGTTTTGAGCATTTTCCCTTGTCCCCATATTCATTTCATAGGATTTATACGCATTACGTCAGGTGCGGCAGGAAAGGAGGATAAACCCGCAATAATGCTTATTTTACATGCACCCGGGCTCTGTTATGCTCAGCGATGATAACAATAACAGGGAGGGGTTATTCGCATGGTTGGTATTAGGTATAGGAAGCAAGCAAAAATGCTGGTCGCTGCAATTCTCGTCTGGACGATGGCGCTTTCCGGGCTGTTGCAAGAGCCGCAGAAGGCAAGCGCGGCTGCGGCAATCACGATTGATTCGCCGGAGAACGGCGCAACGGTAAACAGCGGTACGGTTAGAATATCGGGTACTTATACAGGGCTATATGATATTAAGCTGTTCATTAATGGTACAAGACAGGTGGACGCTCTTACATACGATCCAAGCGGCACCGATTCCGGCACCTGGCATTATGATTTGGATACAACCGGTTATAGCGGAATGGTTCAGTTGAGGGCGCGGGGGCTCGATACGTCGACCCGATACGGCATATGGAGTCCGGATATGCACATTAACGTTAGCAATGCCGCATCGGAAGCGCCGCTTGTAACCATTGCAAGTCCGCAGGAAGGGACTTCGCTAAGCGGCGTCGTGCCGATAGAGGTAGAAGTCCAATCGACGGCTGGCATTAGTCGCGTGGAGGTACGCATCAATGGCGGACCGTGGCAGGAGGCGGGGCAGAATAACGGGCATTATACGTTGAACTGGGATACGGACAGCTTATCCGATAGTATCGTGAGCCTAGAGGCTCGGGCTTTTAACGAGCATGGGGCAACGGGCAGAAGCTTAACGACTTATGCGCAGATTGGGTCAGGCATATATGAAACTGTAAGCGTTAACAGTCAGGACAGAGCGATGTGGATTTGGGAAGCAGCGTCGTATAATATGCTGCTGAATCCCGGCTCCAGAAACGTTCTGCTGGAGATGGCCAAGGATACGGATACCTTTCAATCCGAGCCCGTGAAGGTGTTGTATTTTGCAGTTGGCCCGTTTGCCGGCATGGATGTGATGGAGGACAGACCGGATTTGCTGCGCGATTTTATCGCATGGGCGCACGAGCATGGCTTTGAGGTGCAGGCCTGCATCGCGGGAGGAACTTCACCGCCTTATATGGGGGCTTATCGAGCGTTCCATGACGTAGCGATCGGGCATTTCGAGCAGGTGCTGAACTATAATTTGTCTTCCGACCCGGCCGAACGTTTTGATGGAGTCAACGTAGATATCGAACCTTATATTTCGCCGGATTTTGCGGATGCAAGCAAGTTTTTGCAGGTGGAGTATTTGGAGCTGGTCGAAAAAATGATGGAGAGGCGCGATGCATCCGGATTAAATCTATCGTTCGGACCCGCGATTCCGAGATGGTACGACACATCGGATCGCGCAAAGGATATAACATTCAACGGGGAAACCAAATGGCTCTCCGAACATATTCAGGATATGGTGGATTATATTTCGATTATGAACTATAGGGATCAGGCCGAAGGCTCCGTCGGGCTGATTGAGCAAGCGCAAGGGGAAATCGATTATGCCAATGCGATCGGCAAGCCGAATTCGGTCGTGATCGGCGTAGAGACGCTCGACATTGCCAATAGCGGAGATCCGGAGACGATCACCTTCCGCGAAGAAGGCAGAGCCTATATGGAGTCCGAGCTCGACAAGGTGCACACGGCCTTTGGCGGCAATCCCGCTTTCGGAGGAATTGCCATGCACCATTATGATTCCATCCGATGGCTGCCTTCGCATTGGGGGCCGGACGGAGTGTTATGGATGCCGTCTGACGACTCTGAACCTCCCTCTGTCGTCAGTCGCCAACCCTCCGCGCAGGCTGTTGATTATCAGACCGTAACGTTGTCCTATGGTCGGGCTTACGATAATTCGGAAATCGAAAATTATGTCATATACCGCAGCACAGTGCCCAATTTCACGGCAAGCGCCGAACATGCGATCGGCACGGCCAGATCGTTGTCCTATAAAGATACGGGCCTGCTGCCGGATACGACCTACTATTATAAAGTGGCTGCCGTAGACTTGCGAGGCAATGTAGGTCCTGCATCGGAGCAAGCGGCGGCAACAACCCGGCATACGGAGCTCAAGCCGATGATCGTGTCCTCGATGAAGGTCGAACGGTCGGGGACTGCGGTGTCAGCCGCTATCGCAATCTCCGATTACGCGACCGGAGCGCCGATCGCGGCCAATGTCGAGGGGAGATTTACTTATGCCGGAGGCCGCTATGTATCGGGCCAGACGGGCGGTTCTTCCGTATCCTTCACTTCGGAAACGATTGGCGAAAACCATCTGGCAGGCTTTATGCCAAGACGCGTCACCGCAAGCGGCTATTACTGGGCGCAAGCCTACGACATGCCGCGAGCAGCCAATGTGTATCCGCGCGTTCGCCTTCAGAGCTTGGCCGTAAGCGACGGAGAACTGTCGGAGGGATTCGCGCCGGATCAGTCTCACTACAACTTGCAGGTAGACGCCGAAACAACATCGATTCGTATTACCCCGACCGCGGAGGATGCGGACACCGCGATTCTGGTAAACGGGGTTCCGGTTGCAAGCGGCGCCGCATCCCAGCCTATATCGCTGGGAGAAGAAGATACCATTATCGTTGTGCAAACGACTGCGCCTAATGCGGCTATGGACAGCTATACGATCACCGTACAGCGGTCGGAAGCATCGGTGGACAATGTATTCGTTGCCGTCGAGGATGCGCATGTGCATCAAAATCATCCATCAACCAATTATGGCACTTCGGAATACTTGAACGTTATGGATATCCTGAATGCGGATGGCGGCGGAGATCAGCTTGCCTACTTGAAATTCGATTTGACCGGATATACGGAGCCCGTACAATCGGCGGACGTGCATGTCTATTTAGCTGAAACGCTTCCCAAAAAAGTGAAAATCGATGTCATTGGTTATCCGGGCAGCAACTGGAATGAAAATACGATTGTGTTCAACAACAGGCCGCTGCAAACGCCCCAAGCGCTGGGTACGATGGAGGTGCAGAATGCCGGTTGGTATTCGTTCGACATCGCCTCATTCGTCCAGAGCAGAATGGGGACCGGGGGCGATCAGAAAGTGACCTTGCGTTTCATTATTAACGATATTCCGAATTCCTCCGGTGCTTTGGTCCAGTTTCACTCGCGCGAGCATGCTGACAATCAGCCGTATGTGCTGGTGAATCCATCTTCGGACGCAACGCTCTCCAAGCTTGCGCTAAGCAGCGGCAGCCTTGATTCGCCATTCGATCCCGAGCTGCTGGCATATAAGGCGGTTGTAAGCGGCGTTGATCGGATTGCGGTTACGCCTGTCGCAACGAATAAGCACGCCGTCATCGAGGTTAATGGCGAAACGGTGTTAAGCGGAACCCCATCGCAAGAAATCCCGTTAGAGCTGGGAGAAAATCCGGCGATACGAATAGATGTGACCGCGCAGGACGGCACCGAACAGCATTATACCGTCGAGGTTGTACGGCAAAGCGCAGGATCCGATTATTCCGGGGGCAGCGTCGTAATTCCGATATCATTCGCGGATGTTAAAGTGGCAGAGGGACAAATTCAAGCTACGCCTCACGTGACTTTTACGGAAAAGGATGGAAACGTAATCGGCAAGGTTGACATAAAGGAAGAAGCTGTCCGCCATGCCTTAAACAAAGCGGCCGAGTCTAATTCCGCTCTACGCGGCATGACAGTTGCTGTAGGCGAGCGGGAGAGCGAAGGGCAAGCCGCTGGATGGGAGCTGCAAATGGATCCGGGAGCATTGGCGCGGCTGAATACTGCCGGCTTAACGCTGGAGCTGCTTGGACCGGGCTGGAGCCTGACTATTCCTCTGGAGGCAATGGCAGGTCTGGCAGAGCATAAGAAGCCTATAGTTATTCATATTGCGGATTTGGATGCTGCCGCGCACGAAGCTGCGATAAGCCGGATGTCCTCCTCGCCGCTAGTCCGTTCTGAATTGGGCGGTAGAGAACCATTGTGGCATTCTGATCCTCTGGTTGTAGAAACCAATTTCAGCGGCGAACCGATCATCCTGGCCTTGCTGCCGCGCAACGCCCAGGAACGGCTTCAATATACGAAGCTGGAAGCGGGACTAGGCGTATATATCGAGCACAACGATGGCGACGTTACGTTCCGGCGTGGCACCGTTGTCAATGATTTATCCGGCCAATCGGCTGGCGTGCAAATCACGGTCGACAAATTCAGCATCTTTACGGTCGTTGCTCTTCCGCATAAGCCGGACGCTTATATTAACGGTTACGCGGACGGCACCTTCCGTCCGGATAACAACCTCGCAAGGGCGGAGTTGGCTGTGCTGCTGGACCGCTTGGGGGGCCAGGATCCAAAGGACGATACAACAGAAGGGGATGCTCAAAGTTCGGCGCTGTGGAAGGATGTGGGAAGCCACTGGGCCAAGAGCGCGATCGAGCGTTGGGCCGCCAAAGGATTATTCCATGGTTATCCGGATGACACCTTTAGACCGGATCAAGCTGTAACGAGGGCGGAGCTGGCGACGATCCTGACGCGCTGGAACAATCTTTCCCTTCCTGCGATCCCGGTGCAATTGTTCGCGGATACCAATGGACATTGGGCACAATCCGCGATTGAGGCCGGACATGCTGCAGGCTGGTGGAACGGCTACGGCGATGACAGCTTCCGTCCGGACCAATCCATTACGAGAGCCGAGACGATAGCTATACTTAACCGGGTGACGGGACGTGTTCCGGCAGCCGAACCGCTTAAGCTGCCTTGGACGGATGTCGCGCCGGAACATCCGTTTGCGGGCGATATCGCTATTGCGACAGCAACTGAATAAATGAAATTGTAGCGGAAGGGGATCCGTGTCGTTGTGCGACATGGATCCCCTTTTATGGTGGCCTTTTTGGTGGCTTTTTTTTATCTTTGACAAATCGCCAAATAGATAATATCTTATAAAAAGAAAGATCATATCATTAATGAAAGCTAGGATTGCGAGGCCCTTATGAAGAAGCTGGCTCACGAAGAGATACTAGAGCAATTGCAAGAGCGAATCCGCTCCGGAGAATGGAAGCCCGGGGAACGTCTGCCGACGATGCAGGAATTGGCGTCGCAATACAAGCTCAGCCTGACGGCTGTGCGCGAGGCGCTGCGCCTGCTTGAAAGTCGAAGGATCGTTAGCATCGAGCATGGCAGAGGGATTTTTGCCTGCAACGATCCTGGACTGCTCGAGGATCCAGTAGCGCCAATCAGAGGAATGGAAACCCGTTCACTGCTTGAGCTGCTGGAAGCACGTCTCGCGATCGAACCTGAACTGGCGGCGTATTGCGCCAAACGATCGTCCGGGGCCCAGGTCCGGTCCATCCGCGAATTGGCGGATCTGATGGAAGACCAGATCGGGCGGGGAGAGGATCACTTCGCTACGGATGTTCAGTTTCACCAAGAGATCGCGGAAGGCGCCGACAATCCGTTGCTTGCTCAGATGCTGTCCGTCGTGGCAGACCTGTCGGCGCAAGGAAGGAGGGAGACGGACAAGCTGCCCCATATGCGGGATAAAGCCGTCAGCTATCACCGGCTGATCGCGATCGCGATACAGGAGCGGGATGCGGAGCAAGCGCGGGCGTTAATGAAAGCCCATATTCAAGATATGATCAATACCATACAATCGAGAGGATGAGGAGCTTGAAAATTACTAGCATGGAGTTATTCATCGTTCCACCGAGATGGTTGTTTCTAAAGATCGATACGGATGAAGGGATTGTCGGTTGGGGAGAACCGATCGTGGAAGGCAGAGCTCGCGCGGTAAAAGCAGCCGTCGAAGAATTGAGCGGGTATCTGATCGGCAAGGATCCCCTCGCCATCGAAGATCACTGGCAAGCGATGTACAGAGGCGGATTCTATCGGGGCGGTCCCGTGCTCATGAGCGCCATCGCGGGGATCGACCAAGCGCTGTGGGATATCAAGGGGAAATTCCACCAAGCCCCGATCTATCAGCTGATGGGTGGAGCCTGTCGTGATCGCATGAAGGTCTACTCCTGGATCGGCGGGGACCGTCCTTCCGATGTCGGGCAAGCCGCATTACGCGCGCAGTCCCAAGGTTTTACCGCCGTTAAGATGAACGCGACGGAAGAATTGCAATATATCGATTCCTATATCAAGATCGATCAAGTTCTGGAGAGAGTGGCTGCGGTTAGGGAGGCTGTCGGCCCTTATTTGGGCATCGGGATCGATTTCCATGGCCGCGTCCATAAACCGATGGCAAAAATTTTGGCAAAGGAGTTGGAGCCTTTCCGCCCGATGTTCCTCGAAGAGCCCGTGCTTCCAGAGAACAACGAGGCGCTTCGGGACATTGCGGCCGTTACGCATATCCCGATCGCGACCGGCGAGCGGATGTTCTCGCGTTGGGATTTCAAGAAGCTGCTCGCGGACGGCTATGTCGACATTATTCAACCGGACTTGTCGCACGCAGGCGGCATAACAGAATGCAAGAAAATCGCGAGCATGGCGGAAGCTTACGACGTTGCCCTTGCGCCGCATTGTCCGCTCGGACCCATCGCGCTGGCTGCTTGCTTGCAAGTGGACGCGACTAGCCATAACGCGTTTATTCAGGAGCAGAGCCTGGGGATTCATTATAACCAAGGCAATGATTTGCTGGATTATGTCGTCGACCCGTCCGTATTCGAGTATGTGGACGGATGCGTCTCGATCCCGGACGGTCCGGGACTTGGCATCGAAATCAACGAGGCGCATGTACGGAAGATGGCGGAAATCCGGCACGACTGGAAAAATCCGATCTGGCGCCATCAAGACGGCAGCGTGGCCGAATGGTAACGTCTAGATTTTTATTTTTAGCAATACATTCGTCCCTCTACCCGGCTTCGAGGTCAGGGTGACTCCCGCGCCGTTATCGCGGGAAAATAAACGAAGGCGCTCGTGCACGTTATAGAGTCCGTAGCTTTCGACTTTGTTGTCGGGAGATGGAGGTTCGAGAAGCTGCGCGAGACGTTCGGGAGCCATGCCGACGCCGTCATCCCGTATCTCGATCGTTAGCCAGGGTCCTTCGAGTTTCGCGGATATGTCGATGGTTCCCCGCTTCGGCCGTTTCATATGGATGCCGTGCAGAACCGCGTTCTCTACAATCGGCTGCAAGGTTAGCTTTGGAAGCCGACAGGACAGCAACGTCTCTTCGACTTCGCAGAAGAGCTCAATGCCGCTGTCATCCCGAGTGTTATGAATGTGCATATAGGATCGAATCAATTGAAGCTCTTCGGCAAGCGTAACCACATCGCTGCCCTTGTTAAGACTTAGCCGGAAGTAGGTGGACAGAGCCTCGATCAAGTCGCTGATCTCATCGGCTCCCCGGCGAATGGCCATCCAGTTCATGCTGTCCAGCGTATTGTACAAAAAATGCGGATCGACTTGCGCCTGAAGCGCTTTTAGCTGGGCATCCCGTTCGTGCAGCTTGGAGCGGTATGACTCCGCTGTCAGGTCATGCACGGTTTGCACCATGCGCGAGATCGCGCTTTCGAGCTGCCGCAAGTCGCCTTTCGGCCTTGGCAGGCTGCCATCGAAATGCGCGGAACCTTCGGCTTTGAGGGTACGGTTCATGTCCCGAACCCGCTTGGCCAAACTTTCGGCTGCCGCCGCGAACGCAAGCACCAGGAAAAAGATAAAGACGATGGAGCCGATCCCGAGCAACAAAACCGCTGACACTTTTGTCAGGACGACGCTTTTGCCGGAAAGCTCGGCAGTCGGCAGCTTTGCGACGATCGACCAATCCGTGTTCGGAATCCTGCGATAGAGGAAGGAGGTTGTCCCCGGCTCGTCCCGGAAACTGCCTTCCTTCGATATCGTTAACTGTTCCATCTGGGCGGCGGTCAGGTCGGCGGGCTGTCCTAGCCTGGCGGCATCCTGATGCGAGACGAGTCGGCGATCGTCGTCCACGACAAACACTTCTTGAGAGGACGACAAGGACACTCGACTTAAAATCTCCTGAATCATATTCACTTTGACGTCAACCGACAGCACGCCGATAACCGACTCGTAATGAAGCGGATCGTGCAGCATGCGCACAGCTGATACAACTTTGGCATCCGACTCTCCGAGATAGGGTTGAAGATAGGTCCCGCGCCAATAATTGCCTCCGTTGCGCGCAATCACGTTTCGGTACCAGGCGGCTTCGCGATCCAAGTCGTGCAACGAAAAGAAATGAATGTCTTCTCTCGAATACGTCAGCCTCGGGTCGACGAACAGGCGAATCCGGTGAATGCCGCGATTTCGTTCCAAGCTGACAAACAGTTTCTCGAGCTCCTGGAAGTCCTTGAACTGTTCGTATGCCGGTTTTGTGGAACCGCTTAGATACTGAGCGATCTCCTGATTGGCGATTACGCTGTCTGAGACGCTCGCGACGTTATCCAGGCCATTGGAGATATTGTACTCTGCTTGATTTAGCGTCTGCAGCATCGAATCGCTCATTTCCCGTTCGATGATGCCGGATGTCTGTTGAAAATAGAGAAGAAACAACAGGCAACCGGGAACCAGGACGACGACGATGTAAATCGCTATCGCTTTTTTTGTGATGCTCGCTCCGGAATAGGCCCGCAAATATCCCTTTAGCCATCTCCAGCCGTTCATAGTCCCCGCTCCCGGAATTCGCCGGGCGTGTAACCGGTTTGCTTCTTGAACAACTTTCCGAAATATCCCGGATCTTTGTAGCCAACCGCATAACAAACATCATACAGTTTGTTGGCGGGATCGGCCAACAGCGCCTTGGCGGCGGCAATCCGCGTCTCGATGATGTATTCGTTCAGCGTTCTCCCCGTCTCCTGTTTAAACAGCAGGCAGACATAGGTCGTGGTCAAGTATACGGAAGCGGCTATTTGGGCGTTCGTCAACTCTTCCGCATAATGCTCTTCGATATAACGGCAAATTTGCGCCACGACGTTGTGCGTTTTATTTTTGCGCTTGTCCGATATTTCCGCATAGGTCAGATTTAAATGACGAACGGCTTCTTCGCGAAGCTCGGCTACCGTCTCAGCCGATACGATCGCCTGCCATAACCGGAGCTCGCCGTCTTCCAGACTTTCGGCGGGCAGGTTCATCTCCCGCCGCAATTCGGCGCACACCGCCAGAAGCTGAGCCCCTGCAATCCGGGTCCGGAAGATGGCGTTTGTTTCCTCGCCGCCTTCGAACGCTCTTTCTGCCGCCAGACGCAGGGCATCCCGATCGGATCCCTTTAACAATGCGGCAATTTCTTTCGGTTCGAGCTCCTCGCCTCCCCCGTTGGTACGGGCTGAGGGATTGTAGATGAGTCCATCCATCGAGATAATCTGGTTTTTCCCGACATACCATTTATGCTCCGAAGCCCGTGCGGCCTGACCATAGGCGTTTGGCAGCTCCTCCCAACGTTCCGCCGCCGGTCCTACTCCGATCGTCACTTCAAGCTTTAACAGCCGGTTGATCTGTTCCTTGACTCGCTGAATCAACGCAAAGAAGCCGTCTTCTTCGTCATCGGAGGCGAAGTGGACGATGCCGGCGTACTCCCCGGTCCGTACCTCGAACGCATGTCCTGGATAACGTTCGTTCAACACATCCTCGATGATGTTCAACAAAGCAAACGCTTGCAACTGTCGTTCTTTCTCCGGCAGCGCTCCGATTACTTTGCCGTAATCGTCTATACGGATGGCAAAGACGCCAAGACGGAATGGAGAAACGGGCAGCCGTATGCCAAGAAACTCGAATTTATTCCTTAACGCCTCCAAATCCCTGGCCCCGTCCAGGACGAGAGCGGCCAGATGCCGTTCCCGCAGAAGCGGGATGCTTTGGTTCAGCTTCATTTGCAGCCCGTTCAGGCGCTTGATTTCTTCTTCTTCCGCATCCAGCTTGTCGACGAGTCGCCGAAGCAGCTCGGTCAGCTCGCCCAGACGCACAGGCTTCAATAAGTAATCGACGGCCTCAAGCCGTATCGCCTTCTTTAAATAGTCCAGATCGCCGTAACCGCTAATGAACACGAACTTCGCCGGATGACCTTCTTCAGTGAGCCGTTCGGCCAGCCCGATTCCGTCCAAATGCGGCATCCGCACGTCTGTCAATACGATGCGGACGCCCTTTGTTTCGCGGATCTCCCGCAATGCCATTTCCCCGTCTTCGGCTTCCCCGGCCACTTCCAATCCAAAGGCAGACCAATCTACGCATTCCCGCAGACCGGAGCGAACGGAGCTTTCATCGTCCACGATAAAGAGCTTGTACATTTCATCATTCCTCCCGAACGAGTTAAAACTATACAGTAGCACCGTAAAATCGTAATCCGCTCCTCTATAACCGATCAAGGATAGCCGTTACAATTTGTTCAAGGGGAAATCACTCAACCCCATTGTAAGGCGAATCCGAAAATGGTGTAAACCTTTTTTCGTCTGACCGCCGAAATCGAAGAACGCGTCGCCGTACCGCGGACGGCGGCGCGAGTATGACGGAGGGGATGGTAGAAGATGAAGGAGTCCGAAGCAGTGACGGGACCACTTCCGCCTTCGATGGCGGCAGGCCGCCGCAAGCCGGACGGCCAACGATTTTGGCGCTATTTCCGGATGAATTACGATCTTTATCTGATGTGCTTGCCGGGACTGATTTTCCTGGTCGTGTACAAATTTGTTCCATTGCTTGGCTTATCGCTGGCTTTCAAGGATTTTAACCTGTTTGCGGGCAACAACATCATCGATTCGATCATGGCAAGCCCTTGGGTCGGCATGAAACATTTTAACCGCATTTTTGAGGACGAAGCTTTCCTGAGGGTCATCAGTAATACATTGATCATCAGCTTGTACAAGTTAGTGTTCCTGTTTCCGATCCCGATTCTCGTCGCAATCTCGCTAAACGAGCTGAGAATCCGCTGGATGAAGCGCTGGGTACAGACGATCGTGTATTTACCGCATTTCCTGTCGTGGGTCATTATTTTCGGCCTGTTCTATTCCTTGTTCGGCTCCTACGGCATGATCAACAAAGTGATCGAAGCCGTCGGCGGCCAAAGCATCAGCTTTTTCTCCGATTCGTCATGGTTTCGTTCCCTGCTCGTCTTTACAGAAGGGTGGAAGGAAACCGGATGGAACACCATTCTGTTTCTGGCGGCAATGACGGCCATCGACCCGCAGCAGCAGGAGGCGGCGCTCATAGACGGGGCAGGGCGTTTTAAACGAATCTGGCATATTACGATTCCCGGCATTATGCCAGTCATCATGCTCGTCTTGGTATTGCGGTTGGGACAAATTTTAAACGCCGGCTTCGAGCAGGTTCTGGTCATGTACAATCCTGCGGTGTACGATGTCGCGGATATTATCCAGACGTTTGTTTACCGGATTGGACTCGGGAAGATGGATTTCAGCCTTTCGACGGCTCTTGGCTTATTCGAATCGGTTATCGCATTCATACTGGTGTACTCCAGCAACCAGGCCAGCAAACGGTTTCTGGGAAAAAGCATCTGGTAGCCCGGGAACGGGAGAAGGGAGAACCATTTCATGAATTCTATTCGCAACCGATCGGACCGATGGTTCGATGCCGTCAACAATGTGCTGATCGTCGTTGTCGGGCTCATCTGTCTATTGCCCTTCCTGCATGTGCTTGCGAAGTCGTTCAGTGATCAAGCGTCCGTCATGGGAAATAAAATTACGTTTTTCCCGATCGGCATGCATCTCGAAGCGTTTCGTTTCGTGTTTGCGCATACCCGGTTTTTCGAAGCGCTGCAGGTGACTTTGCTCGTTACGATCATTGGCACGGCGCTCAGCCTGACGATTACGATATTGGCAGCCTATCCGCTATCCAAGCCCGAATTCAAGGGACGCAAGCCGATTCTGCTGCTGTACGTATTCAGCATGCTGTTTTATGGCGGCATCATCCCGGGTTACATCCTGATGAAGGAGCTGGGACTGCTCAATACGATCTGGGCCATGATTGTTCCGCTGCTCGTCGTGCCGTTTAACCTGTTCGTCTGCAAAACGTTTTTCGAGGGCATTCCGGAAAGTATCGAAGAATCCGCCAAGATCGATGGAGCAACGAACTTGCGAATCTTGCGATCGATCGTGCTGCCGATATCGTTGCCGGTCATCGCGACTCTAGGCATTTTCTATGCTGTCGGATACTGGAACAATTATTTTCATCCGTTGATTTATATCAGCTCGGTCGATTTGAAGCCGCTTCAGCTGTTTTTGTACGAAACGATTGCGAACACGGAGGAGCTGTTGCAGGAACAGCCGGATACGGTCAGGCTCAGCATGGCGCCCGAAGGTTTTCGCGCTGCGACCGTTATTTCCTCGATCGTACCTATATTATTGGTATATCCATTTCTGCAGCGTTATTTTGTGACGGGGATGACGCTCGGATCGGTTAAAGGTTAGGTTTTGAGGCAAAGTGCCTTACTATAAAAAACAGGGGCTACAAAAAGGGAGGCTAATCATCTATGTTATCCAATCGCATGAAATGGATGAAAGCAGCAATTGCAGGGATCGCGGCATTAACCGTGCTTGCGGGCTGCTCGGGAGGAACGGGGCAGGAAACCGGTCAGGGCGGAACGAGCCCATCGTCTTCGTCTTCGCCTTCGGCGGACACCGGAGGAGCAAAGCCGAAACTGGAGGTTCTTGCTTTTAACGTCGGTTTCGACCCGAACAACGATCCTGTCGCCAAAGACATCGAAGCAACGACGGGGTATAAGATCAACTATACGCTTTTGCCTAAGGATAATCCGGAGGAAAAGCTTAATATCGAGGTTGCGTCCGGCGCGAACTACGACATTCTCACGTTAAACCCGCCGCAGTTTTATACGCTGGTCGCCCAAGGCGCGCTTCAGCCGATCGGAGATTTGGTCGACCAACACGGAGCGAACCTGAAGGAAGGAATCTCGGAATCTTCCTGGGAGCTTGGCAGATACAACGGAGAGTTGTACGGCATTCCGCAGAAAAACGAACGCGCTAACATTGAGCAGACGATGATCGTGCGGCAGGATGTGCTGGATGAGCTTGGTTTGAAAACGCCGGAAACGCTTGACGAGTTCTATGAGACGCTGAAAACGATCAAAGCAAAGAAGCCGGATATGATTCCGCTTACGGGGAACGGAATGAACGTCCCTATGGTCTGGAGCGCGTACGGCATCTATACGGCGTGGTCCGAAGTGGACGGACAATTGCTGCCGCGAATTAAGCACCCGGCAATGGAAGAGTATTTTGCCTTCATGAAAAAACTGTTCGACGAAGGTTTGGTCGATAAAGACTGGCCGATCAATAAATCGGCCCAAGCCCAGGAGAAGTTCATCAGCGGTCAGGCGGCGATGATCTCGGGCGACTGGAATCTGGCCTCGAATATGAACGATGCATTTAAAACGAACGTGCCCAACGGCAAAATGGGTTACATCTCGCCTTTGCAGGGACCTGACGGATCGGCCGGCGTGGAAATGGCCGACAAGCTGATTTATGTGCATGCGATTCCGAAGTCCTCTAAAAATGCCGAAGAAGCGATCAAGTTTATGGACATGAAGATGGAGAAAAACAATTTCACGTTTCTGACGTTGGGCGAAAAGGGTGTTACGTTTAACGAGGAGAACGAAGTATATAGCCCGATCATGCCGATTTTTACGGAAAAACGAGGCAGCGCGTACTTCTTCCTCAACGGCATTCGTGAAGTCGAGTATGCGGAAATGTGGCTGGCGCGTCTTCGCCGGACGCCGACTTTGTTCGAAGCTTTTAATGCTATTAATAAGGATTTCGACAAATATGCGAAAGTGAATCCGATCGCGTTTATGCCGCCAATCGAAGCCGTCGGCAAAAACTTGCCGAGCCTGACTCAAATGGAGAACGACTTCTTCCTGCAGGTGCTGCTCAGCGGCGAGAAGGTCGAGAACTTCGACAAGTTCCTCAGCAAATGGGATTCGTCCGGAGGCAGCGACGTAATAAAAGCGATCAACGACTGGTACAGCACAAAAAAATAGAGAATACGTTGCACTTGGAAGGAGCGGCATGAAAATGAATTATATTGAAGAAACGGCCCGGCGCATTCCCGTAACGGCGGAACCTGATGTGCTCGTCGTAGGGGGAGGCCCCGCGGGAATCGGCGCGGCGGTAGCCGCCGCCCGCAACGGAGCAAAGGTATTGCTGCTTGAGCGGTACGGATTCGTCGGCGGCAATTTGACCGTAGCAATGGTCAATCCGATGTTTACGTTCCATGACGTTAACGGCAATCAAGTTATCCGGGGCGTAGCCGGCGAACTGGTTGAACGGCTGGTAAAGAAAACGGCCTCTCTGGGCCATGTCACGGATTTGACGTTTGATAATGCTTCGATGTCTCCGTTCGATCCGGAGGGCATGAAGCTCGTGTTGTTCGAAATGCTGAAGGAGGCCGGCGTCGAACTGATGCTGCATACCACGTTCGCCGACGCCTACGCGGAAGACGGCAGGATCACCAGCGTTATCGTCGAAAGCAAATCAGGACGGCAGGCGATTCGGGCAAAAACGGTAATCGACTGCTCGGCGGACGCCGACGTCGCCGCGAGAATCGGCGCTCCTTTCGTCAAAGGACGGGAGTCGGACGGGGCGATGCAGCCGGTAACGCTGTTCTACCGGGTGGCCGGCGTCGATGTTGGCCGGTTAAAAGCCTGGATGAAAGAAAACCGGCAGCTGCTCAAAGATTCGCCGAGCGACGAAGAGATAGACGCGCAAAGCGCGCTGGCCTTTCTCGGGATGAAAGAAATTATTCAAGCGGCGGTCGATCGCGGGGAGTATCCGAAAGATGCCGCGCCGCGGATTCTGATGTACGAGCTTCCGCGAGAAGGTCAATTCGCGGTGAACTGCACCCGCCTTCAAGGCATCGACGGTACCAATGTCATGGACCTGACGAGGGCCGAGATCGAAACGCGGCATCAGGCGTGGGCTGTGACCGAATTCATGAAGCGAAACATCGGCGGATTCGAGGACGCCTACGTGCTCGATACAGGCGTGCAGGTCGGCGTTCGCGAAACGCGGCATATCGTAGGGGATTACACGATGACCGAGGAAGACGTGCTGAACAGCCGAGCGTTCGAGGATGGCATTGCATGCGGCACGTTCGCCATCGACATTCACCCACCGGAAGGAGAGCAGCAGGTGTTTACCGGTTCGGGGAAAGCGGTCTACGAAATTCCTTACAGCAGTTTGCTTCCCCAAGGAGTCGATAATTTGCTCGTAGCCGGGCGCTGCATCTCGGCGACGCATAACGCGTTTGGTTCGGTTCGCGTCATGGCGACGGCAATGGGCATTGGGCAAGGGGCCGGAACCGCGGCGGCTCTGGCTGTTAGCCAGAGGCTTAACACTCGGGAAGTTCCAGTGGCGGATGTTCGAAGGTTGCTGATCGAGCAAGGGCAATACCTGCTCGGGGTCGAAGGCGTGGAGGACCGGGTCGACGGCGGCTTGCGCCTGACGAAGACGGAGGGATCTGGCAGCACGGCGAGCCACCATAATCCGTTCGCGAAAAAAAGCGGCGGCCAAGGGGAGGACAGCTAGATGAAGGCTAGTGTTACGGTGAACATGCATGAACGGATAGGAGAGATCACCCCTTATATATACGGTCAATACTTCGAACATCTCGGTAATTGCATGTACCCGTCCGTATGGGATGGAGACTCGCCCAGGTCGGACGATCAGGGTTTGCGACAGGACGTCATCGAGGCTGCCCGGGAACTGGGTGTACCGGTCATTCGATGGCCGGGAGGCTGTTATGTCGACCTGTACGACTGGAAGGACGGCGTTGGCCCCAGCGGGCAGCGGCCGGTTCGTCCGAATTGGCACTGGGGCGGCATGGAGTCGAATCGGTTCGGAACGGACGAATTTCTGAGCTGGTGCGAGCAAGTCGGCGCCGATCCCTATGTAAACGTAAATCTGGGAACAGGTACTTTGGTCGACGCTTTGCGCTGGATGGACTACTGCAACGGCTCAGAAACGGCGGATGCACTGTGGCGCAAGGAAAACGGACGCGAGGAGCCTTATGGCGTCAAGCTCTGGGGCATTGGCAACGAGACATGGGGGGACTGGGAGGCAGGTAATCTCGGCGCGGATGAATATGCGGCCAAGCTGGCCAACTGGGCGCAGTTCGCCAAGAAGTACGATCAACAGCTGCAATTGCTTGGCGTCGGGTCCTACGAAGGGAACGACGAGGAGTGGGACCGGAAGGTCATCGAGGCCGCGGGCAAATATCTCAGCTATTTGACGATTCATATTTATGGCTGCTCCATCGACCGGGAGAGTTCGGACGAATATTATCCGATTGCCTTTACACCGGTGTATTTCGAGAACCAGTTGCGCAAGATGATCAGCACGCTGGATACGACGCTAAGCAGGATGCATAAGAAACCCGAGCACCCGATTCGCCTATCCTTGGACGAATGGAACATTCGCCATTACGAAGCGAATCCGTCGGGCAAGGAAGGTTATTCGCTCAATCGCAACAGCCCTCGCAATCTTCAAGACTCGATATTCGCGGCGGGAATCTTTCATGCGATGATCCGGCTTAGCCCGCATGTGGGCATGGCGAACTACGTGTTCCTCGTCAACGGAAACGGCATTATGAACGTGACGGAAGACGCCGTCATTAAGACGCCCCTGTACCATCTGTTCAAGCAATATCGGGAGTGGATGGTAGGCGAGAGCGTGAGCGTCGATGTACAATCTCCGTCGCGTCTGACGCCGGTGCCGCAAGTGAGCAATCCGGAATACAGCGCAGAGCTGGAGCGGAAGCATCAACCTGTCTCCTCGCCTTATATCGACGCCGTAGGAGCCATCGGGGAAGATGGAAGCTTGCGCGTGGCGATCGTGAACCGGCATCTGGAGGAGAGCTTCGAGCTTGCGCTGGGCATTCCGGAAGGATTCGAAAGCATCGCGTCCGTCTGGTCGCTGCATCATCCTAATATTCACGCTTCCAATACGCCGGAGGCTCCGGAGCAGGTCGTTCCCGTTACGCGCGATGCTGTATCCGTCGAAAACGGGCTTCACGTTTCCGCTCATAGCGTGATTCTGCTTCGGTTCGAGAAAATTTAAGTCATTATGTTTGCAAGAAAAAGGGGGTTGTCCCAAGGTGTTCGCATGATCGGGGAACGTCCCCATTTATATGTGAAAGGACCTCGATTTCCACTGTAAAGTGGGAGATGAGGTCCTTTTTTTCGTTTTATTAGGAAATGAGGTAACTCCAGAGCTTGCAGCAATGTGCTCGAAATTTCATACACATTCGCATCAGCTGCGCCCCAATTGCAGCATTGTACTCGAAATTTCATACACATTCGCATCAGCTGCGCCCCAATTACAGTATTGTACTCGAAATTTCATACACATTCGCATCAGTTGCGCCCCACTAGCAGCATTGTACTCGAAATTTCATACACATTCGCACCAGTTACGCGTCTACAGCACCATTGTACTCGAAATTTCATACACATTCGCACCAGCGCGCCTCTACAGCGGCCATTGTACTCGAAATTTCATACACATCTGCATCAGTTGCGCCTCAATTGTAGCATTGTACTCGAAATTTCATACACATCTGCATCAGTTGCGCCTCAATTGTAG
>NZ_MXQD01000039.1:0-124344 GCF_002165585.1 Paenibacillus sp. MY03
GCAAAATTCCCGATTCATCCCCCGCCTTCGCTCTCACTTCGTGAGTAAGGTGGCATAGAGGCAGGGGTATTCTCGGTTATTGTGATAAATATCCCCTTAGGAAACGGCAAAGAAAGCGGATACTTGACGTTTGATAGTAACCACCAATCGGGTAGCTCCCTGGGATATGGGCGAGAAGGATATAATGCCAAGCGCACAAAGGACAGGCCCTTATCCGTAACGGATAAGGGCCTGTCCTTGTCATTGCCAAGATTTCAGCGAATATTACTTCGCTACCAGGTGGCTTTGGCCTGGTTTCCAGTTGATTGGGCAAAGTCCGCCGGATTGCAGAGCTTGCAATACGCGAAGCGTCTCTTCTACGCTGCGGCCAACATTGTTGTGGTTAACCACTTGATATTTGATCTCGCCTTCCGGATCGATGATGAACAGGCCGCGAAGCGCTATGCCTTCTTCTTCGATCAGTACGCCGTAGTCACGAGCAACGCTCTTCGTGATATCAGCCGCGAGTGGGAAGTTCAATTGGCCAAGGCCATTATCGTTAACCGGAGTGTTAATCCAAGCGCGGTGGCTGTGCTTGCTGTCTACGCTGACGCCAAGAATTTCAGTGTCAAGCTTTTTGAACTCTTCGGCTGCCGAGCTAAGCGCCGTAATTTCTGTCGGGCACACGAACGTGAAGTCCAGTGGGTAGAAGAACAGTACCAGCCACTTGCCTTTGTAATCGGCGAGGGAAGCAGTACCGAAATCTTGTCCATTGCCTGTTGCTGTCTCCATTACGAAATCCGGTGCCGGGCGTCCTACCAAACGTTCTGCCATGATGAAAACTCCTCCTTGACCTATCCATAATTTATTTAGAGGTATTTCACGCACAATAAGTGCTAGCCTCTTCATTGGTGCGTGTCTCTTCTTTAAAAATAGTATCATCACACAATAATAAAGTCAATATTATAGAAAGTATTTCTTTATAATAATTATAAACTGTGAAGAATTATCAACAATCTCGAACTACTTCATTGCAGCTGCAATCAAATCGCCCATTGCCGTAGTTCCAATCGCCAAGCTCTTGTCAACCGCGATGTCTCCTGTGCGGTGACCAGCATCCAGCACGTCCTTAACCGCGTCCTCGATGGACTTCGCCGCATCGTGGTAGCCGAACGTCAGGCGGAACATCAGCGCAACGGAAAGAATGGTCGCGATTGGATTGGAGATGCCTTGGCCCGCGATGTCAGGAGCAGAACCGTGTACCGGCTCGTAGAGGCCGAAGCTGCCTTCGCCCAGCGAAGCGGAGGACAACATGCCGATAGAACCTGTCAACATGGCTGCTTCGTCGCTCAAAATGTCGCCGAACATGTTCTCGGTTACGATTACGTCGAAGCTGGAAGGACGGCGAAGCAATTGCATCGCGCAGTTATCGACGAGCACATGCTCCAGTTCAACCTCAGGGTACTCCACGGCTATGCGGTTAACGACTTCGCGCCACAAGCGGGATGTCTCAAGCACGTTCGCTTTGTCGACGGAAGCAAGACGTTTGCTCCGCGTCATCGCGATATCGAACGCCTGACGAACGATACGCTCGATCTCTTGCACATTATATACGCATGTATCAACGGCTTCTTCGCCGTTCGCGCCTTCCCGGCGGAACTTCTCGCCGAAGTAGATGCCGCCTGTCAGCTCGCGCACGACGATAAGGTCTGTGCCTTCCAGCACTTCCGGCTTCAGCGTGGAAGCTTCTTTCAAGCAATCGAATACGTTAGCCGGACGGATGTTCGAGAACAGTCCCAACGCTTTGCGAATACCGAGCAGACCAGTCTCCGGACGAAGCTCCTTGGAGTTGTTGTCCCATTTGGGCCCGCCAACCGCGCCCAGCAAAACAGCGTCGGCGCCCTGACACAGCTCAAGCGTTTCTTGCGGAAGCGGCGTGCCCTTCTCGTCGATGGCGATACCGCCGAACAAGCCGTGTTCCGTCTCGAATTGATAACCGTACAGTTCTTCGGTTCTTTTGAGTATTTTTAATGCTTCTCCAACAACCTCGGGGCCGATACCGTCTCCGCCGAGGACGGCGATTTTTTTCACTTCTGACATAATGTAAATACACTCCTCTTTATCATTCTCAATCTATTATCATTTAACCACATTTAGCTCTTCCATTCCAAGATATAAAATCTATGGACTCTATAGGTGAGAACTATAAACCTAGATGCCATGCCTATTTTGCCAAAAAAGTAACCCAAAGGATACCCTAATGGATCCACTAGGATAATAGTTGACCGGATGGCATGATGATAATCTTATTCCATAAGCATAAAATTCTTTGATAGCAGCACGAGTCACCGGCAATGACTCTGTTCGGAAGGAGCAAGTTCAAGATGTTGGAATGTCAAATCGATAAACTCAAGGAAGGCGACCGGCTCGCCAAAGCGGTAATAGGCAAAAACGGGATGATTATCCTCTGCGAAGGCACGGAGTTGACCACGTTCTATATCAAGCGTTTGAAGGAGATGGGCGTAAATCGCGTGCTTGTGAAGCACTGTCCGTTCAACGTCCAAACTCAGCCTGCTCCTTCCGTCGTTCTTCCGCCTACCACGGCCAAACAGAGGAATGACCTGTACGGAGAACTCGTGAATAGACTGAACCGCCATGTCTTCTGCTCGGAACACGGAGATTCCGTCAAGGACAGAAGATTCAAGCGCAGATATAGAAGAGCTCTTGCGGACGCGCTTGCCCATCCCTCCGTCGCGGATTGGATGAACAAGCTGGAGCAGTTCGACGAGTTGATCTTCGGACATGCCGTCAACGTCTCCATCTTGTCTACGATGATCGGGGACGAATACGGATATACGGAAGCCCAGTTGTTGGAGCTGTTGCTGGGTTCGCTATTGTTCGACGTCGGCATGACGATTATGCCCCGGGAACTCGTAACGGGTCATTGCACGTTGTCCGACTCCGACCGTCACCTGCTGAATCAGCATGCCGAGCTCGGTTATCGGCTGCTTGCGGACATCAAAGGGATGCCTTGGCAGTCCGCGGTTGTCTCTCTGGCGCATCACGAACGATTCGACGGTTCCGGTTATCCCTTCGGGACCAAAGGCAACGACATCCCGGAATACGCGCGCATCGTCGCGCTGGCCGACAGTTACGATGCGCTGACATCGCCGCGCAGATACCGCAGCTCCTACCGGGCCGACGACGTCGTTGAGTTTTTGTACGGGGCGGGCAATTATTATTTTGACGCCAGCCTCGTCAAACTTTTCCTTCAGCGGCTAAAGGCCTTCCCCCTATCCAGCGTATTGACGCTGAGCAGCGGCCAGACCGGCATCGTCACGTCCTATCGTTCGTCCATCGCGCACCGTCCCGTCGTGCGGATTATTACGGAGGCCAGCGGTCAGTCGGTCGGGACGCCCTATGAGCTCGATCTATCCCGCAGCAGCACGATTACAGTGCTTCATGCCGCGTCACAGGCTTAATTGTGATAGTCGCTTAATTTCAGGAGGAATCAAGATGTATAAGTTATCGGCTAACGCAGGCATGAAGCAATTGAAGCGGAAGAGCCCTTCTTCGTACCGGCATTGTCTGCGCGTGTCCGCGATCGCGCAGCAATTTGCCAACGTATTGGGAATCGGCGGAGCGGAGAAGGAATTTCTCGTGAGCGGCTGTTATCTGCATGACCTCGGCAAGCTGTTTATCCCGAACAACATCCTCAATCGGAAAGGAAAGCTGTCTGACCGGGAGTGGAGGATCATGAGGCAACATCCCTCCTGTGGCGGCTCTGCCGCCGAGCTGTATCCCGGCATATCTTCCCGAATCGTCGAAATTGTAAGATATCATCACGAACGCTGGGATGGCGGCGGCTATCCGGAAGGCCGTTCCCGCCATGACATTCCTTACTTGGCAAGAATATGCGCCATCATCGATACCTTCGACAGCATGATGTCCAATCGCTGTTACCGCAGTAGATTATCTTTGGATGATTCCGTAAACGAGCTTCGCAGAGGCAGCGGAACGCAATTCGATCCATCGCTCGTCGAGCCTTTCATCGCTTTCATCAAGACCTCCCAGTTGGATGAGACGATGTATGGGCATCCTGCAGCCGTATAATACGTCTGAGATTTCGCTCCTCATGTTTTGCATCCTCTCCTTAACGGCAAAAAAGCGCGTAACGGATGATCGTATCCGTTACGCGCTTTGTCGTGGTCAATCGATATTAGATCAAGCTCATCTTGTCGCGACGGCCCGGCGACTTTCGTTTCTCGATCAGGCGATTAACCGCATCGATATACGCCCGTGCGCTCGCTTCGAGAATATCCGTACTAAGGCCTCGGCCTTGAGCCGAAACATCCTCTTGCTTAAGCACAACGTGCACCTCGCCAAGCGCGTCCTTCCCTTGCGAGACAGACTTGATGGAATAATCCTCAAGCTCGACAACCTCGGCTGTCGCTTTGTCGATTGCGTTGTAGATGGCATCGACGGAGCCATTGCCCTCGGCTGTCTCTACCCGCGTCTCGCCTTCGGCCAGCTTCACCTTCACCGTCGCGTTAGGCGTCGACTCGTTGCCATAGCTCACCTGGATCGTCTCCAGCGTAAACACTTCCGGCGTATCGGTCAGCTTCTCCTCCAGCATGGCGCGGATGTCTTCGTCCATGACATTCTTTTTCTTATCGGCAAGATCCTTGAACTTCGCAAACGCCGCGTTAACCGCATCGTCGTCCAGCTCATAACCGAGATCGATCAGCTTCTCGCGGAACGCGTGACGTCCGGAATGTTTGCCGAGAACCAGCTTGGATTCACGCAGACCGATCGTGTCAGGCGAGATAATTTCGTAAGTCGTCTTTTCCTTCAGCATGCCGTCCTGGTGAATGCCGGACTCGTGCGCGAAGGCGTTGGCGCCTACGATAGCTTTGTTGCCAGGAACGACCATGCCCGTCAGCTTGCTGACCAGGCGGCTCGTCTTGGCGATTTCCTTCAGGTTCAGAGTCGTCTGTGCGCCGAAGAAGTCCGGACGCGTGGCAAGCGCCATGGCAACCTCTTCGATTGCCGTATTGCCGGCGCGTTCGCCAATGCCGTTAATCGTGCCTTCCACTTGGTCGGCGCCGTTAAGGATGGCTGCCAGCGCATTTGCCGTCGCCATGCCGAGATCGTCGTGACAGTGGGCGCTGAGTTGAATGGTCTCGATATTCGGGACATTCTCCTTAAGCGTCTTGAAGATGTTGCCGAACTCCTGAGGATTCATGTAGCCGACCGTATCCGGAATGTTAACCACGGTCGCTCCCGCTTTGATCGCCATGTCCGTAACCTGGCAGAGAAAGTCCAGCTCCGTGCGGCCCGCATCCTCCGGCGAGAACTCGATTTTGTCAAAATATTGTTTGGCGTAGCGGATCGCACGTTCGGCAGCCTCCAGAACCTGTTCCTTCTCCATCCGAAGCTTGTGCTTGCGGTGGATCGGACTCGTTGCTAGGAATAGGTGAATGCAAGGATCCTGCGCGCCCTTCAACGCTTCGCGGACCGCATCGATGTCCTGCTCACGGGAACGTGACAGTCCAATGATCGTCGCGTTCTTGACCGCGCGAGCGACGGCATTGACCGCCGCCAGGTCGCCTGGGGACGCCGCAGGGAAACCGGCTTCGATCCGGTCCACGCCCAGCTTCTCCAGTTGCAGCGCGATCTCGACCTTCTCCTTCGTATTCAGGTTTACGCCTGGAGATTGCTCGCCGTCACGAAGCGTTGTATCGAAAATATAAATTTTCCGCATATCTGCACTTGCACCTCCGTGAACAGAATGATCCCGATCGCACGCGGCCGCATTTCCGGTCGACGAGCATGTGCACGTCGACCGGATCGCCGGTGAACCGGGACTAAAAAGTCTTAATGTAGATTAAAAACCAACTTACTTCTTGATCCAATGCATCAGTTCGCGAAGCTGTGCGCCTGTTTGCTCGATCGGATGAGCGGCTTCGTTGCGGCGAGTAGCCGTCAGCATAGCGCGTCCGGATTGGTTCTCAAGAATGAAGTCGCGCGCGAAACGTCCGGATTGGATATCTTCCAGTACGCGTTTCATTTCCTTCTTAGTCTCTTCTGTTACGATACGAGGACCCGTAACGTAGTCGCCGTATTCCGCTGTGTTGGAGATGGAGTCGCGCATTGTCGCGAGGCCGCCTTCATACATCAGATCAACGATCAGCTTCAGCTCGTGCAAGCACTCGAAGTAAGCCATCTCGGGAGCGTAGCCGGCTTCAACCAGCGTCTCGAAACCTGCTTTAACCAGCGCGGAAGCGCCGCCGCAAAGTACCGCTTGCTCGCCGAACAGATCCGTTTCCGTCTCTTCCTTAAAGGAAGTTTCGATTACGCCGGCACGCGTACAGCCAATGCCCTTGGCATAAGCAAGACCGATGTTCTTCGCGTTGCCAGAAGCGTCTTGATGGATTGCGATCAGACCAGGAACGCCGAAGCCTTCTTGGTAAGTACGGCGAACCATGTGGCCCGGCGACTTCGGAGCGACCAGGAATACGTCCTTATCTGCGCTTGGCACGATTTGGCCGTAGTGAATATTGAAGCCGTGGGAGAACATCAGAGCCGCGCCCTGCTTCAGGTTCGGTTCGATTTCTTCTTGGTAGACGCGAGCTTGCGTTTCGTCCGGCAGAAGGATTTGAACAACGTCGGCTATTTTAGTAGCTTCTGCTACTGTAAGTACTTCGAAGCCGTCTTTTTTGGCAACGTCTGCGGATTTGCCTGGGCGAAGACCGATAACAACCTTCAAGCCGCTGTCGCGAAGATTTTGCGCTTGCGCGTGGCCTTGGCTTCCGTAACCGATAACTGCGATTGTTTTGCCTTGCAGAACGCCTTGATCGGCGTCTTTCTCATAATACAATGTAACTGCCATGTTAATAATTGCCTCCTTTAATTTAACCCTTTTGAGCGGGTGTTTAAGCGAAGAAACACGGTCTTCCCTCAGGCCGGTTCCTCTCTTAAACTCCCGCTCAAAGCGGGATTTGAATCATGATTTTGTATGAGTTGATAGAAAGGTTTCTTATTGCTTTACGTTACCGCGGTTAAGCGCAGTGACACCAGTGCGCGAAAGTTCGCGGATGCCATAAGGCTTCATCAGCTCGATCATAGCGTCGATCTTCTCGGTGTCGCCCACAACTTGTACCATCAATGAGTGCGTGCCAATATCAACGACCGCTGCCCGGAACGTCTCGACGACGCCCATGATTTCCGGTCTGCTGGCCGGCTCCGCATGGACCTTGATCAAGGCCAGCTCGCGTCCGACCATCGCGTTGGCGCTGAGATCAATGACTTTGATAACATCGATCAGCTTATACAATTGCTTCGTAATCTGCTCCAGCGTATGGTCATCGCCCGTCGTGACGATGACCATGCGGGACAAGCCGACTTCTTCGCTGGTGCCTACTGTTATGCTCTCGATATTGAAGCCGCGGCGTCCGAACAAGCCGGATACGCGCTGCAGAACGCCGGGCTGGTCATTCACGATAACTGCGATGGTATGTTTCTTCATTCCGCATCCCCCATGATCATTTGGTCAATGGTGCTGCCTTGCGCAACCATCGGATAGACGTTCTCGTCTCTGCGGACGACGAACTCCACGACAGCCGGTCCAGGATGGCGGAGCGCTTCTTCCCAAGCGGCGCGGGCTTCCTCTTTGTTAGATGCGCGCAATCCCTTTACGCCGTAAGCTTCGGCCAGCTTGACGAAGTCGGGGCTGCCGGCCAAATCGATATGGCTAAAGCGATTCTCGTGGATGAGCTCTTGCCATTGGCGTACCATGCCAAGCACTTGGTTATTCAGAATAACGACTTTGACCGGAATATTGTTGATAGCGCAGATCGCAAGCTCTTGCGCGCACATCTGCATGCCGCCGTCGCCATTGATCGATACGACTACACGATCCGGGCTCGCCATCTGGGCGCCGATCGCCGATGGGAAGCCGAAGCCCATCGTACCGAGACCGCCGGACGTTACCCAGGAACGCGGTTTGTTGAAATTGTAATATTGCGCCGCCCACATCTGGTGCTGGCCAACGTCAGTCGTTACGATCGCATCGCCGTTTGTCGTCTGATGGATCATCTCAACGACCCATTGCGGCTTAAGCTCGGTGTCCGAATCTTTGTAGCTGAACGGATATTGTTTTTTGGACGCCTGGATTTGGGCTCTCCACGCATCCGCCTTCTCGGCGCGTACCGCCGTCCGGTTCGCCACGGTCAGTACCGTCTTGACGTCCCCTACGATCGGAATGTCCGTCGGAACGTTTTTGCCGATCTCCGCCGGATCGATATCGATATGGACGATCTTCGCTTTCGGCGCAAAGCCGGACAGCTTGCCGGTTACCCGGTCGTCAAAGCGGGCTCCGATATTAATGAGCAGATCCGCGCTCTGGATGGACGTATTTGCCGTATAGGTGCCATGCATGCCCGGCATCCCCATCCACAGCTCGTTCCCGCTAGGGAAGCCGCCAAGTCCGAGCAGCGTTGTCGTGATCGGAATGTCAGTCTTCGTCACGAATTCCAGAAGCTCCTCGTGCGCTCCGGAGTAGACAACCCCGCCGCCGGCCAAAATAACCGGACGCTCCGCTTCCTGAATCGCCTTGATCATTTTGTCCACTTGCAGCTTGTTCGGATTAACGGTCGGGTTATACCCGCGAACGTTGATCTCCGTTACCGGCTTAAACAGCGTCTTCGCCGCGGAAACGTCCTTCGGAATATCGATCAGCACCGGGCCTTTGCGCCCCGTGTTCGCGATGTGGAACGCCTCGTGAATGACTCTCGGCAGATCCTCAACCTCGCGTACCAGATAGCTGTGCTTCGTAATTGGCATTGTAATGCCCGTAATGTCCGCTTCCTGGAACGCATCGGAGCCGATCAGCGACGAAATGACGTTGCCCGTAATTACGACGAGCGGCACGGAGTCCATATAAGCCGTCGCGATGCCAGTCACCAGATTCGTAGCGCCTGGGCCTGAGGTAGCGATACATACGCCGACTTTGCCGCTTGCCCGGGCATAACCGTCGGCTGCATGAATCGCCCCTTGCTCGTGACGGGTCAGCACGTGGTTAAAGTCCGGGTTGCCGTGCATGGCGTCATAAATGTACAAGACGGCGCCGCCGGGATAACCGAACACACAATCCACGCCCTCAAGCAGCAGACTGCGAAGCAATATTTCCGATCCCGAGATCACCTCGGGCTTAGAGAATTTCTCCATTAATTCTTCCTTCGACTTCAGCGTTGCGCTTGGCGTTGCCATCAGTCATCCTCCTCCTCTCGAAAAACCAAAAAAACCTCTCGTCCTCCAGCATACTTATGCTGAAAGGGACGAAAGGTTTAGCTTCCGTGGTACCACCCAAATTCGTTATGTTTCTCCCGAAACATAACCTTCATTGGTTAGAACGCTGTGCACATTTCGACGTTCTACCATGGCACTGTAACGCTTGCCCTGCGATGCTCCCTAATACGCTTGACGCTTTTCAGGAGAATAGCTCCGAGGTGAGCTCGTAGAAAAGGGATTTTGGCGTCGGTTGCAGCTGATCCGCACGCTCTCTGAACAAAAGGGCCCTTATCACTTCGTCCTCATCATTGCCGATTGATATGACTTTTCACTATTATATGCCGATTGGACCAGTACGTCAAGAACCGTTCCAGCAGAAGCTCAAAAAGTTTGTTCCGGTCATCGGCTTCGCAACGTCCATTCGCCAATATTGGGCGCTCTACATATAGTATTGTAACCAGTGTTTTACAATTCCATGCGGCCGGCGATTGCAATCGAAAAACATCATTATCCTCAAGTTCCGGCCTTTAACCGAAGGAGGTTATCTGTCCATGATAAGAGCTCGCAAGCCGCAGGACGATTCCGAGCTCGTCCGTCTCATCCGCTCGGAGCTGATTCCCTTATCCGCGACCGCAAGACCGCTTGACGCCCGCATGATCCGCGAGCTGCCCCACCGTTTCCGCTGGGGCACAACTTATGTAGCCACAAGAACGAAACAAGGCCCGCCCGTTGCTTTCGTCCACTTTCTCGCCGCCGGGGACGAACTGCTTGTCGACATGCTGGCCACCCATTCCGGGCATCGCGGCCTAGGATTAGGCACCTTGCTTATGGCATATGCGGAGGCGTACGGTTCCTCGAACGGCTGCCGTTTCAGCCGGCTGTACGTCGACGCGAGCAACGCTCGTGCTCAGCGCTTCTACGGCAAGCTTGGCTACGGATGCATCCGGTACATCCCGGACTGGCATGTCTTCGAGCTGGCAAAACCGATTCAGCCATTTCCGCAATCGGCGCCCATATCCGGCGCTCGGCAGGAGCAGGAGATGTTCCCTGCCGAACGTTAATGGCTGCCCAAAGTGAACAATGGGCAGATCCCGCCGTCCGGCCTAGACAGCCTATGCGAGGCGAGGCGACGCGCCGCCTAATCTCCAAACACTCTAGCTGATCAACCTCTCCTGCGCTTTTTCTAATGGGCCAGGCAGCTGCACTTCGTCTAGCGCGAGAATCGAAATGCGGCTGATTTGGTTGGTTGCTCTCTTGAAATTGTGCAATTTTACTCAAATTCATATGCTCCATATGCCTAGGAGCAGCGAATTGTGCAAAAATACACAAATCTCCGCCTTGCAAACCAGCTTTCGCCCTTTTCGCAACAAAATTTATGTATATATGCACAAATTGGCCTTTATCCAGCATGGATGTTCTATTATTTGTGTATATATGCACAATCATCACTTAGACATAGGTATCCGAAAAGGCTCCCCCCAATCCCTGTCCTTTCCACCTAAACGAATAATCAAGGCGAAACGGCCGCCCAATAAGACTTTGTTTTTCGCCAAGCCTAAAACTTATCATTTCTTAAGCAGCCAAAAAAAAGGCCCGCGCCAGTGAATACCGGAGCAAGCCTCTTTTGTCAGCTTATGTGATCTTAAGCGTTAATTTTTTGTTTGGCAACGCCAGCAAGGGAGTTGAACGACGCGATGTCGTTAACGGCCAGGTCAGCCAGGATTTTGCGGTTAACTTCAACGCCCGCAAGTTTCAGGCCGTGCATGAACTTGCTGTAGGACAGGCCGTTGATGCGGGCTGCCGCGTTGATACGAACGATCCACAGTCTGCGGATGTCGCGTTTTTTGTTGCGACGGTCGCGGTAAGCGTAAGTCAGGGACTTGCTTACTTGCTCCTTCGCTGTTTTAAACAGACGGTGTTTGGAACCGAAGTAGCCTTTAGCCAGTTTCAGAATTTTTTTACGACGACGAGTGCGGACGAAGCCGCCTTTAACTCTTGCCATGAGTGGAAACCTCCTGTAAGTTGATTTGCGCTTGGTTTATTTCGAATGAAGCGCGCCGAGCCGCCAAGGACGGCGACAGCCGCTTCGCTTTAAGGACTACTATTTCAGTTGGGAAAGACCTTGTTGAAGACGACGAACGTCGCCTGCAGCCATAAGCGGCTGGCCGGCAAGAACGCGCTTCTGGCGTCCCGATTTGTGCGAAAGCAGGTGGTTTCTGTAAGCTTTGTAACGTTTCACTTTACCAGTACCGGTAATTTTGAAGCGGTCCTTCAGACTGCTGTGCGTTTTCATCTTTGGCATGACAGTTATTCCTCCTTAATGATGTTCCAGCTGCTAGCTGTTTGTTTTTGGTGCCAAAATCATAATCATGCTCCGGCCTTCCAGCTTGGGAGCGCGCTCGACATTGCATATTTCGGCAACCTCTTTGGACAGACGTTCCAGAATCTTCTGGCCGATCGAAGCGTGCGTGATCTCGCGGCCGCGGAAACGGACGGATGCCTTCACCTTGTCGCCTTCGTTCAGGAATTTCACCACATTGCGGAACTTGACCTGGTAGTCATGCTCCTCGATGTTGGCACGGAACCATACTTCCTTGAGATCAACGATCTTTTGGTTCTTGCGCGCTTCCTTCTCCTTCTTCTGCTGCTCGTAGCGGAACTTGCCGTAATCCATGATGCGGCATACCGGCGGTTTGGCCGTCGGCGCAACGTTCACCAGATCCAGATTTGCTTCCGTAGCAAGCTGCAATGCATCGCGAATCGACTTGATGCCGATCTGTTCTCCGTCCGCGCCTACCAAACGTACTTCCCTGGCCCGGATCTCATCGTTGATTTGATGTTCTCTGCTAATAACGTGCCACCTCCAAAATGGTATACTGCTTTTAAAAAAAATAAAAATGCAGGTTCATAAGAACCCGCATCTCATAAATGTCCGTGGAAATTGCCGAGACCATTCTATATGTAGAATGAATGGCAGCTTGCCCATTGGGATCATCGCGAACCTGTCAGCCAGTGCCGGAAGGTGAGAAGCGGGTGCTTCTTCTTGTGCGTATCAGTGTGAAACATAATACTGAATTACTATATCACAGGCAAATGCCCCCGTCAACCCGTGCAAGCCCTTTGTCTACTTTCCTTGCACCTCTTCGATCCGTACCACGCGCGTATGTTGCGTATGGCTCCACGTTTTGTTATTTTGCGTAAAGAAGGCATAGAACGTAATGGGCAACCAAGTGATCAGGAAGAACGGCAGCGTCAGCAGATGAGCGTACATTTTCCAGCTTCGCACCTTCTCCATCATCATAGCCGCAGGGAACTGCAGAACGGTAGCCGAAATGACAATAACTATCAGCCACCAAGGAAAGTAGCTGTACATCGAGTGGATCACGTCGTTTGCCGGGATGACCATGTCAATCCACAGGATGACGGTCAGCAGCAAGCCCAGCAGCGTGTTGTACACCGAGAACGAGTAGATCGCCGCATCGAATTTCACGAGACTTCTCTCCTTGATGCTCGCCCAGAGCAGCGGGAAGAAGTAGTTGCGCGCCACGTTGAAGTGGCCCTGCATCCAGCGCAGACGCTGACGGGCGGATGCCCGGAACGTTACCGGCTTCTCGTCGTACACCTTGGCGTCATAGTTCAGTACGGGATAGATGCCGCGCTTTACGCAGCGCATGGAGAACTCCAAATCCTCAACAAGACTCGTCGCGCCCCATCCCATATCCTTCAGCAGCTTCGATTCGAAGCACATGCCCGTGCCTCCGAGGAAATTGCTCATCTTGAGATTGGTTCTGGACAGCTGCCATAAACGGTTGCAATACCAGTACGTAATGGCATAGGCTGCCGTGACCCACGAATCCGCCGGATTCTTCGTATCCAGGTATCCCTGGATGACTTGATGACCTTCGCATAGATCGTCA
The DNA here is from genome assembly GCF_002165585.1 of Paenibacillus sp. MY03. Lineage (NCBI taxonomy): Bacteria > Bacillati > Bacillota > Bacilli > Caryophanales > Paenibacillaceae > Paenibacillus > Paenibacillus sp. MY03. The sequence continues at coordinate 13,188 of NZ_MXQD01000039.1, forward strand.
TTCATTAGCTGCAGGAAGTCCGGGTTTACGAGATTGTCGGCGTCAAACATGACGACCGCGTCATACTGGCGCGGCATTGCCCACAGTTCCTTCAGCATCCATTCTATGGCATAACCCTTGCCGCGAAGATGCGTATTCGTGCGCACACAAGCATGAACGCCCATCTCCCTGGCGATATCGGCCGTATTGTCGGAGCAGTTGTCGCAGATGACGAAGATGTCGTAAAGCTCCTTGGGATAATCCAGCTTCTTGAGATTGTCGATAAGTGCGCCGACGACTTGCTCCTCGTTATGCGCGGCCACCAGGACGGCGAACGACTTCCGAGGCGCATGGCGCTTGCGGCTTTTGTTCTTAAGGAAGCCGAACAGCGACAGCGAGAACTGATAAACCGCGATCGTAGCCAAAATAACCTGTAAACCAATAAACACGGTACTAAAGAACATGACGTGAGGCCCCCTTGACCCTTTAATAGTGCCGTTCATGCAAGTCCGCCAGAACTTCATGAACATACACTTTCTTTACGGCTTGCTTTTCTTCGTCCTCCTGGAGGAGGCAAGCTCTCTCTTCTAACATTTGGATGTCCTATTTGATTTACTGATTTTCCACTGAAACCCCTTCTTTGTCAAAATGGGAATTTGCCTTTATTGCGTTTAATTCAGTCAGAAAAACGCTTGCATGAGCACTCGGCGATCCTTTCCCCTCCATTTCCTGCTCCGCAGTCTTATTCTCAACCATTTCCTGCGTTTTTAGCACAAATGTCCCCGTTATCGGTGCGGTTATGAGATTTAATTAATCTGTATTCGTCAAGCAGCCTGCCGAATATGCCGTCCCAGGATTGAGTCAAGCTGTACGCGTAAGCATTACGTCCCATCGAGCTTCGAAGTTCCGAGTTTTTTCGCAGGATCGACAACGCTTCCGCGAAGGCCTCCACGTTGCCCGGCTCGCACAGAATTCCCGTCTCTCCTTGGCGCACGGTATCCCGAACTCCGCCTGCATCGGCGCAAATGACGGCAGTGCCGCAGGCCATCGCCTCCAGCACGACGTTGCCGAACGTTTCCGTCGGCGACGGAAACAGCAGCACGTCGGCAGCCGCATACCATTGCTGCAGCATGGGCAGATCCGCGAATCCGACAAATAACGCTTTTATGCCCCTCTGTCTGCACATCTCCTTCAAGTCCGGAGCGGACGGACCGTCTCCGGCAAGCACGAAACGCGAGGACGGCTCCTGCTGCTGCAAGCGCTCGAAAGCTTCCAAAGCAACCTCGACATCCTTCTCGGGCGCCAATCTTCCGACATAAAGCGCCAGGAATCCGCAATCGGAAAGCCCATGGCGCGCCAGGAACAATTCGCGATCTAATTCGGGATGAAAAGCCTCGGGATCAACGCCCCTGCTCCAAAGCTTCAACCGCGAGTCGTCCCAGCCGCGATTTTTCAAAAACGACATCGTTGAGGGAGAAGGCACGAATATGGAACTGCAGTCCCGGTGGAACCATTCCATGTACCTCCATAACAGCTTTTCCATCCATTGCAAATTGTAAAACGACAAATAATGATCAAAGTTGGTATGGTAGGATGCGACGAGAGGAATGCCGAATTTTCGGGCGTAATGGATGCCGCATAGTCCGAGGTTAAAGGGGGTGGCTACGTGCACGAGGTCCGGCCGGAAGTCGCGAATGGCTTTGCTTACATAAGACAAGCTGGGAAAGGCCAGCCTGCATTCGGGATAAAGAAAAAAGGGCAGGCTTGCAAAACGTTCGACGGGGCTGCCGCTTCCCGGGTCGGGGACTGCCGATGCATGCGGCTCGGGAGCGAATACCCGGCATGGAACGCCCTGCCGCTCGAGATACTTCGTCCAGCGGCCCAGCGTACGCGCCACGCCGTTAATTTCGGGAGCATACGTGTCGGTGAAAATCGCTACTTTCATCCATTTATCGCCTCCGTCAATCCGGTAAGCTGCGCATGCCGCATTCCCAGGTTGGCACGGCAGGCCGAATATGGTTTGGAGGCAATCGTAACAGACGATTGTTTTCCTTGCGTTAACCGCTTGTGTAGCATTCGTTAATACAGACTTCATGCTCCGTTAACAGAGCGGCAATGAATTCATGGTACAATGGGAGTAATGATGTATGCGGAGAGGATGATAGGGTATGGAGCGGATGATCGACTGGATGAGATCCCACGAACAAAAAATGCTGATCTGGGCAAACCGGAGACGCACGGAGACCAGACTTCATGCCATGATGGATCGTTGGTTCAGTACGGTCACGCACATGGGAGGCGCTACCTTCACGTTGCTTACCTCCCTGCTGTGCGCGCTGCTGGCGCCGCAGCCCTGGGGGACGGCGGGCTGGCAAAGCCTGCTCGCCGTTATCATTAGCCATATCCCCGTGGCTATCGTTAAGCGAAAGTTCAAGCGGCTTCGACCGTACCAAGCCATAGAGGGCGTCTACACGGTGCCCAAACCTCTGCAGGACTCGTCTTTCCCTTCCGGGCATACGACGGCCGTCTTCGCTTGGAGCGTACCCCTGCTGCTGACGGGCACGCCGCTTAGCTACTTATTGCTGCCTGCTATGCTCGTAATCGCCTTTTCCGTCGGCTGGTCTAGGATGCACCTCGGGCTGCACTATCCTTCCGACGTGGCGGCCGGAGCCATTATCGGAACGGCAACCGCGTTCGCCGTCCAATATTTCTGGATCGTCCCTGCGATCAGCTGAATTATAAGCAGCAAGGATTTACTCTTTCTCGGACTCCTCTTGCAAAGCGGCCGACTCAAGCTCAAGCTTGGCCGCTTCCTTTTTTGCCGAGCGATGCTCGCGCAGCGCTTCCTCGCCGATTACGACCTCGACGCGATGAATCGGCTGGCCTTTCTCCATAAACTTCATCTCGTATTCCGTAAACACAAGATCCTCTCTAGGCTCGTCCCGATGCAGATGCAGCGAGATGTTGCGCATCACAAGCTCCATGTTTGCGAAGCTGTTAAGCGAGAATTCGAACAACGTCATGGAATCCGTCTTAAAATGGATCTCGCCCCGCTCGTTCAGAATCTCGATATACTTCTCCACAAACCGTTCGTGGGTCAGCCTGCGGCGGGCATGCTTGCTCTTTGGCCATGGGTCGCTGAAGTTCAAGTAGATGCGCTCCAGCTCGCCCGGAGCAAACATGGACTCGATCCCTTCAATATTCGCTCGCAGCAGCGCCAGGTTCGGCGGTGTCTCTTCGCCCTTCTCCCCCCATGCCGACCTTGCTTTTTCGCTGGCTCTGCGCAGCAGCTCGTCATACATATCCACGCCGATGTAATTGATATGCGGGTTGCGAACGCTCATTTGGCTAATAAAGCGCCCTTTGCCCATACCGAGCTCCACATGAATAGGATTGTCGTTCCCGAAGAACGCCTTCCAATTGCCGCGATGCGGCGCCGCATCCAGCACGACCAGCTCCGGCTGGCCCTCCAGATTTTCCCGAATGCCTTTTCTGCCTCTCAAACGCATATTGTTCAAATCCCCTCTGCAAATGGTTGTTCAAAAAGTTCGCTTCCCAGTACGAAGACTGCCAAGAGGCATTCGTTCGACTTCGAATATTGAATTCAACCGAACCTTCCGGTGCTCACGTAGCGCTGCTACGCTCCGCTCCTCAGGTTCTAGTTTCATTCAATCTTCTTGGTCCTGAAAACCGAATTTTTGAACTCCATGATCTCATCTTCTTATCAAAATAAATAAACAATCCGTCCTTATTGTGCCCAACTGCGCCACGGTTGTAAAGCCCTCTCCCTCCGACTGCGCGAAAAAAGCCGCTGCCTTCCGGCTAGCGGCTTCCAACTTATGTTACGTCGCCGATGTACGGCGTTATCTATTGGCTATCTATTAGCTCAGCAGCTGATACGGGATCGGAGCATTGTCTCTGGACTCGCGCTCGTATGTGCCTTCGAGGACCATGTTCAGCTTCTTGCGTGCCGAGACTTCAACTTCATGGTTTGCATGGAAGCGAATGCCCGCAAGCGCCTGCAGTTCCTTAATCGTAAGCTCAACCGTTACTTTCTTGTCGCCGTAAGGAATTTTTGCCGTTGTCATCTCACATCACCTCATCGATTTATTTCTCTTCATTATTTCCAATTTATCGACTTATCATGTGTACGGTTACATTTAGGCTATGTCAGATACATTTGTTGATTTGTCGCACTTTTAATATAACACATCATGTCAGGTTACACAAGCCTGTTTTGCTGAATTCCCAGCTGGTTTTCCAGTTGCCAAATTCCGAACGTTCCGCTCTCCGATATGGAATAGGCATGGCTTTTCGTTCGTATTTTCGTTAAAATATAGGAGGTACACGAGAAGAAAAGGAGATTTCCATGAATCTGCACGAACCTCCGCCCTCGCAGCTAATCATGTGGGGGGAAAAAAGATTTCATACATGGAATTACGAAATGCGCGAAAGCTTCGGCTGCAAAGTGTTCAAGGTGACTCTTGATGCCGGATTCACATGTCCAAACCGGGACGGCTCCATCGCCAAAGGCGGCTGTACGTTCTGCAGCGCGAGAGGCTCCGGCGACTTCGCCGGCAGCCGGCGCGACGATCTTGTCACGCAATTTGCCACGATACGCGACAGGCAGCACAGGAAGTGGCCGGAGGCAGCTTATATCGGTTACTTCCAGGCTTACACCAATACATACGCGCCCGTCGAAGAGCTCCGCGAATATTATGAGGTCGTGCTGCAGCAGCCCGGCGTCGTCGGCTTGTCCATTGCGACCCGTCCCGACTGTCTGCCTGATGATGTCGTCGATTACCTTGCCGAACTGAACGAGCGAACTTATCTGTGGGTGGAGATGGGGCTGCAGACGGTACATGAATCTACGTCGGTTCTTATTAATCGCGCCCACGATACCGCATGTTACCTGGATGCCGTCCGCCGCTTGCGCGAACGCGGCATTCGCGTCTGTGCCCATATTATTTACGGTTTGCCTCAGGAGAGCCATGAGATGATGCTGGACACCGGACGAGCCGTTGCTCGAATGGATGTGCAGGGCATCAAAATCCATTTGCTGCATCTTATGCGCAAAACGCCGATGGTCAAGCAATACGAGGCCGGCCTCCTTCGTTTCCTCGAAAGGGACGAATATATCGGGCTTGTAGTCGATACGCTGGAATTCCTTCCTCCGGACATGATCGTGCATCGGCTCACGGGAGATGCGCCCCGCGATTTGTTGATCGGTCCCCTGTGGAGCATGGACAAATGGCCCGTTCTCAACGGCATCGACGCCGAGCTTCGTCGCCGGGACTCCTGGCAAGGCAAGCTTTGGCGGAAGGAGGGTTGACAATATGGGATTTCTGTCCGTGCTCAGCACGGCCCACAAGTGGATTGCGGAGCGCGCCGGAGCAGGCGACATCGTCGTCGACGCAACCGCAGGAGGCGGCGTCGACACATTTGCTCTGGCCGAGCTTGTCGGTCCCAAGGGGATGGTCTATGCGTTCGACATTCAGCAAGAAGCGCTGGAGCGAACCCGTCTGCGGCTCGCGCCGCTAACAGCGGATGACCGTCTGCCCGGGCTCAAGCTTATATTAGCCGACCATGCGGAGATGGTGAGCTCCGTGGACGCAAGCGACGCTGGCCGGATCGCCGCCGTCATGTTTAATCTTGGATATTTGCCAGGCGGGGACACCACCGTCATCACGAAGCCCGAATCGACGCTTCGCGCTCTTGATGCAGCACTTTCGCTGATTCGTCCGGGCGGCATTATGACCTGCGTGCTCTATCCCGGCCACCCCGGCGGGGACGCGGAAGCCGCAGCCGTCGAAGCATGGGCGGCAAATCTCCCGCAAAACGTCGCGCAAGCCGTCCTGTACCGCCAACCGCAGCGGACAACAGCTCCGTACCTGATCGCGATCGAGCGCCGAAAGGGCTAATCCGGCACTACCTATTTTGAGAGGAGAAATTGAAATGGCAGTTAGAAAAATCGAACATATTGGCATAATGGTGGACAGTATCGAACGTTCACTGGAATTTTACACGTCCGTGCTCGGTCTTGAGCATCGGTATACGTTGCTGCATACGAACGGCGTCATCCGTCTCGCATTTCTGTCCTTCCCCGGGCATGAGGATACCGAGATCGAGCTCATCGAAGGCAATAAAAGCGAATTTCCCGCTGAGGGCAAGACCCACCACACCGCTTATACGGTTGACGACGTCGAAGCCGAATTCGAACGCGTAAAGGCTCTTGGCATTCCGCTGCGCGACACCGAGATCACGACGCTGCCGAACGGAGCCCGCTACTTCTTCCTGTACGGACCAGACGGTGAGCTGGTGGAGCTGTTCCAGCCTGCCAAGCAAGACTGACATTGACTGACATTACATCATAGCGCGACTACAAGAATGGAGGAACTTATAATGGCAGTAAAACCATATCCACTACAATTCAAAGCAGAGATGAAAGAGAGAGTTTGGGGCGGCAGAGCGCTGGAGCAATTCGGCCTGGAGCTGCCGGATGGCGCGATCGGGGAAGGCTGGATGATCGGCGATCACCCTAACGGCACGACCAAGGTCGTTAACGGCGAGCTTGCCGGGCTCGGCTTGGACGAAATCCGCGAGCAATACGGCCGGGAGTGGTTCGGAACGCGCGGCTTCTCCGAGAAAAACGGTCGTTTCCCGCTGCTCATCAAGCTGCTGGATTGCAACGACGATCTGTCCGTGCAAGTGCATCCGACCGACGTCTATGACCGCCTGCCTGCAGGCGAGCTTGGCAAAACGGAGATGTGGTATATTTTGAGCGCGAAGCCCGGCGCCAAGATCATCTACGGCCTGAAGGAAGGCATCGATCGTTCCGCCATGGAATCGGCCATTAACGAAGGCCGCATCATGGATACGCTGCAAGAGGTACCTGTCGAGGCTGGCGACGCCTTCTATATCCCTGCGGGAACGGTTCACGCGCTCTGCTCCGGCGTCGTTGTCGCCGAAATACAGCAGAACTCGGACACGACATACCGTCTGTACGACTATGACCGTCCTGGTCTGGACGGCAAGCTCCGCGAGCTGCATGTTGAGGACTCTCTTAACGTCATCGCCTACGAAGGAGCAGGCGCGCAACGCATGAAGACGGACGGCGTGAGCGCCGGAGAGTGGCTGTCGATCGCGACTTCCCCTTACTTCCAAGTCGAGAAGGGCATCGTCGAAGGACCGCTTGCGCTGTCCACATCGCCGGAGAGCTTCGTCATCCTCGTAATCGCGGACGGCGAAGGCCAAGTGCGTTACAGCGGCGGCGAGCTGGACGCAAAGGCCGGCCAGTGCTTCCTGTTGCCTGCCACGCTTGGCGACTACGAGCTGTCGGGCAGCATGACCGTTCTTCGCAGCGTCGTGCCGGCTTAAGGCGGGCGGCAAGCTGACCGCAAGTGTTACGAACGTAACAACTAGCAAGTTGACGAGTTTGCTCTTTCCTTCTGTTTCTTCTGTCGGACAGGGGGAGGCTGTCGAATCATTGTGGACGGCAGCGCAATTAAGTAAAGGCTGATCGTAACGGACATCACAGTCGCTATTTCGCAAAAATGGGGCCTGTTCAAATGGTAACGGACACAGACGACCTTACTTCCGTCAAAACCGCATAGAATGGGCGGAAATGCACCAAATAGCGTCATCTGAGTCCGTTAGATTTTCAATATCGCGAAAATGCTGCAAATAGAGGCTCTGAGGTCCATTAGCGAAAGTAGAACGTTTCAGCTCAGTTACTCACAACAAATCGACAGCCTCAGGAGAAATTTTATCAACGGAAGTTGCCCCACGATGTGGGGGCGAAAAAAAAGGTCGGGAGTCGCGGCGATGATGCGACTTCCGACCTTTTTAATAGGTTTTGCTACGGCCGAGCGATTGGAGGCAGTTAGTCGGCGTGGTCGACTTATTCGCCGCTCGCGCCGCGTTTCGCGTGCAGTTAGTCGGCGTGGACGACTTACTTGCCTTGCCTACACGACCGCGGCGGGCTCCACGCGCAGCGTGAACGCGCGCGGCTTCGGCTTGCTGCTCGTTTTATCCAGCGCGTACAGCATGATGAGCAGCGTATGCTGATTCTCGGACATTTCGCCGGTCGCCAGATATGCCTCCAGATCGAACGGCAGCTTCTCCAGCATCGCGTGCTTATGCAAGTCGCGCTCGTGCATGCCCAGGTCCGCGAATGCGCCGGAAACGGCTTCCGGACGCTCCAGCAGCGCCCTCATCCAGCGGCTCCATTCGGACTTGTCCATGGAATGCTCCCACCACGTCTTGCGCGGCTTATAGTTGTGGCCGAGGAAATAATCGTACTTCATCAGTCCCAGCACAACGTCCAGCCGCAGCTTCGAGCCAACCGTCTCTCCTTCTCCCAGCGGCGTATCCGCCGGCAAATCTGTCAGGAAGCTCCACAGCCGCGAGAACAAATCCTCCAGTTGATGGCCGATTTTGCTCCAGCCCTGCCCCTCCCAATAGTCGCCGAACAGCTGGAAGAAGTCGAACGGCGAAGGGAATACCCGATCGACAAGATAGAGCAGAGTGTGGTCCATCCGGTGCGCGTTCCAATATTTCTCCAGCACGTCCTCCACGCGCTTGATTCGAACGATGTCGCCGAACGGCATCAGATCGTTGCCCAACATCTCGTAAGGCGCGCGGTCCATGTAAATGTAGCCCCACTTCTCCGCGTCCAGCCTTAGGCCGGTGCCCCTAAGCATCTTGAGGAAGCCGAGCTGCAGCTCCTCGGGACGTAGCGCAAACACGTCGTTGAACGTGCCTCTAAACGTGTCGTAATTCTCAAGCGGCAATCCTGCGATCAAGTCCAGATGCTGATCGATTTTGCCGGAATCCCGCACCTTTGTGACCGTACGGACGAGCTTCGACCAGTTCTGCCGGCGCTGCACGGCGAGGTTCGTAGGATCGTTCGTCGACTGGACGCCGATCTCGAAGCGAAAAATGCCGGGAGGCGCATGCTCGGCCAAATAATCCAGCACCTCGGGCCGCATAATATCGGCCGTAATCTCGAACTGGAAGACAGTGCCGCGATGATTCTCGATTAGGAAGCGGAACATCTCGAGCGCGTAGTCGCGCTTAATATTGAAGGTACGGTCGACGAACTTGATCAGCTTGGCCCCGTTGTCGATCAGATAAAGGATATCGGACTTCGTCCGCTCCATATCGAAATAACGGACGCCGACCTCGATGCTGGACAAGCAGAACTGGCAGCTGAACGGACAACCCCTGCTCGTCTCGAAATATACGACGCGGCTCCCCAGGTTGGGGATATCCTCGGGGAATCGATGCGGCGACGGCAATTCGTTCAAGTTCAGCTTAGGCCGCGGCGGCGTAATCAGAATCTCCGTGCCGCTCTCTCTGACTTTGCGATAGGCGAGGCCGAACACCATATGATATTTGCCTGCCCCTTGTATCTCCGTAAGCAGATGGTCAAACGTCTCTTCTCCTTCGCCGACGACGATGAAGTCGACATCCGGCAGCCGTTCCATCCACTGCTCCGTATCATAACTCACCTCGGGGCCGCCAAGCACGATCTTCAGCTCCGGTTTGATCTTTCGCAGCATATTAACAACCGTAATCGTCTCTTCGATATTCCAGATGTAGCACGAGAACCCGACAACGTCCGGATTCCGTCCGTACAAATCCGAGGCGATGTTCATCGCCGGATCCTTGATCGTATATTCCGCGATATCGATATCGAACCGGTCGCCGCTAAACGCTTTGAGACAGCGCAGGGCGAGCGATGTATGAATGAATTTGGCATTAAGCGTGGACAACACGACTTTCATAATCAATCCCTCTCTCGCATTACAAGCTGACTCCTATTGTACCGGACTTCCCGGCAAAATAGAAGCGGCGCCGATCCTCCGCTTTCCGCGGTGATCGGCGCCGGGCCGTCTACATTCTTGTCCGAATGTACATTTGATCCTTAAGCTGCATATCGATGACGGTATGCTTGACCCGCCACTTGCCTTCGCCGAGGAAAGTCACTTCTCCCTGCCCGAAGCCTCGCGGCTGGAAGCCGTAATCCCGCTCGAAGTTGATCAATACCTGAATTTTCTCGTCCGGCAGCATCCGGTGGAATTCCTGACCCAGCAGAATCGTCCACAACTTAAGCTCGTCCTCTACTTGATTCGCGGAATAGAGGTAGAAAAGAGGATCGATATTGGCCGTCAGCACGAGCCAGCCTTCCGCATCCCTCGTCGCTTCCCACTTCGTAAACTCCGCTTCTCCGACGGAGGTGACAACCGAGGAAAATTCCTCCTTCAACAGATTCTGGATCTTGGATAACGGTGCGCCTGCAAGCGTCTCAGGCAGAGACGGATCCAGGAACTTCGCTTTCTTTACCTTATCTTCCGTCACCTCGTCCAGCAGCATGGCCGCATGGAAGGCAGCGACGGCGAAGTTAAGATCCGCCAGACTGTTATCATAACCAGCCGACGTAATGCCGATGAATTGACCGTATTCATTAAACAACGCTCCTCCGGAGCTGCCATGATCGGTCGGCGCGTTGAACTGAATCCAGCTGACGCCGGCTTGGTAGCTCAGATTGCTGATCAATCCGTCGGAGACGGTATTCTGAAGGCCAAGCGGGCTTCCGATCGCCACGACGCGATCGCCTTTGTCCGCATAGTAGTCATAGCCGACCTCGACAGGTAGAAGCTCATGCGGCTGCTCCGTACGAATAATGGCAAGATCCGCGGCTTCATTGTAGGCCACGACTCCCTTAACCTTCATCTCGTCGGAATAAATATCGTATACGGTAGCCGAGGTAGCGTCCTCCATGACGTGATAGTTGGTCAGAATCAGGTCTTCTCCGACCGCGATGCCGCTGCCTTGCGCCTTATTCGTCATAATCATGACGACGCTGCCGTCATATAGATTCACGATATCCTTGGCTGACAGCTTAGGCAGTTCGGGGAGCTCCCATTCCTCTTCGAACGGCTCTTCTTCACCATAATAGTCCCAAGTCTCAATCTTAATCGCATTGCCTGCGGCATCCCACTTTACGGTTGCCTCTAGCAGCTCGGCCAGAAATCGTACGGGAACATACGGAACGCCATCCTTCAGCAACGCCGGCGTCGCCATGAATACCGTCGTGCCGTTCACGATAGCTTCCTTCTTGCCAGGCGACATCGTTACGGTCAAACCGCCCGCTCTCACGATCATCGCGCCCGTCTTCGGCTCGAGCACCGACACGGCCATCAGAGCTTCAGCCAGCTCCTTCATCGGCGCAAGCGCCACCCCATTTACTTTCACCACGGGAGCAGACAGCTTCTTCCCGTCCACCCAGATGGACAACTGCTGCTGCGACTCGCCCGCTGTCGCCTTCGCCGTTGCCGCATGGGCGTGAGTTCCCGTTCCGGCAAGCGGGGCGAACAGCAGCCCCGCGGCAAGCATCGTGCAGACCGCGGCCTTATACCAAGTGTAATGTTTCATCTCCGGCTCCTCTCAATCTCCCATGTATGACTAGTACTATTTCTCTATTAATCCTATCATCCTTATTTTGGCATGTCTATCATTTCCCGCTGCAGCACAGGGATTAGCGTCCCGTATAAACCTTTAATTGGAAGAGGCTCCCGTCAGAACGGAAAAGTTCTTAAACGAGCGCACGTTAAAGCCCTCCAGAGTAGCGGCAGGCGGCAGCTCGTAATTAGGCACAATGTATACGGCGGGACTGCCAGACTCGGCAACGGCAGGGCCGAAGATGTATCGGCCGAAGGAGGCCGCCTGCTGGAATGGCGACCCCGGATTGGCATACACGACGGAGCTTGCGAACGCCTCGGGATGGATCTTTTCGTAGAATAAAACGTATATGTAGGGCATGTTTACCTTGTCGGTCACGTAGATGGGACCGTCGGTTGCATCCGATGCGTAACGGATCGCGTCTCCGAACGATTCGTAGAAGGACGGGCCGATCTCCTCCGGATACTTCGTGAAGTACTGCCAGCCGAACATGGCGAAAAAAATCGTAAACGCGGCGATCGACAGTTTAAGGGAGTGGCGGATCTGCTCTCCGCCCCAGACGACTCCCGCCGACGCAAGCAATATCAAAGGATAAAATACTATATTCATTCGGTTCATGTTTATATCGATAATCAGCCCCATAAGCATGGCCGTTATCAGCCACAATCCCACAATGACATGGGGCGCGCTTTTTGCAACAAATGCCTTTCCCGCAATAACGCCGATTCCAATAACGAGGAAAGGGATCGCGATAGGATAAAGGTAGCCGAAGTCCGGCATGGCATTCCAGGGCAGTCCATCGGTCCCCGAGATCAGAAGCTCCAGCAAACTTCTCAAGCGTGCCGCTATTCCTTCGGCAACCTTACCCGAGAACACGGAGGATACCTGCTCCACGCGCGGCACCGTCAACTTGGGAATCGTAAAAAACGGCGTAACGATCTCTGACTTATCCGCTCTATTAATATAGAGGAATAATAGAATCGGCAGCGACAGCAGAGCCAGGAGCGCTCCGTGCGCCAGCAGAAGCAGCGGCTTTATCCGCCCCGATACCCACAGATAAATCGCAGCGGCAAGCGCGAATACGGGAACAAAAAAATAGGCCGTTCCGTAAGCATACATCGACAACGCCAGCATGACGGTGAAGCCGTACAGCCACCTCGGCCTCTCCAGGCCGAGCAGCAAGAAGTAGACTGCCAGCAGCGCCAGCGTCGGGAACAAATTCGATTCCAGCGCCCATCTGGACATCATGACATGCCATGGGCATATCGCTGTGAGGAACAGCACGATCAACGCGCCTCGGCGGGAGTCGAACAGCTTGCGCCCTATGCCGTACATCGTCCCCATACCAATAAGACCCATCAGCATGCTGACGGCGCGAACGGACCATTCGTTTAACCCGAATACATAAATAAACGGCATGGACAGGTAAGCATACAGCGCATTCTGACCGCTTCCCCAAGCGATCAAGTGCACGGGCAGCGACACCCCGTTACGATCGACGCCATGATGCAGGATAGCGTACGCGTCATACCCGATTGACGCTTCGTCCTGATTAAGCCCGGGCGGCAGCGCCCCCCCGTACCACAAGCGTATGAAAGCTCCTGCCGCAAAGATCAAAATAAGGAGCGGATTGCTCCGTATCCACAGCCATGTTTTGTTTCGGACAACCTTCACCCAGATTCCCCCGATGGCAGCCATCCCGCACGCGAAGGGCTACAACTGTTTAATCATTCGTTTGTACGCGCCGTCGCTCACCTGCCACAAGCCGTCATCCCTGTATCCCAGCTTGCGGTAAAGCGCGTACGCGCCTTCATTGTACGGCTCTACAATAAGAGATAACGTATCGTAACCTTGCGATCGTCCCCGTTCCTCAAATGCGGCGATAAGGCTTTTGGCGATGCCCTGTCCCTGAAACCGCTCATCTACCGCAATAGAGTCCAGGTAATAGTCGCCCGGTTTGCATTCCGTCACGACCGCGCTTGCCGCTTCCTCCCCGTGCAGAGACTCAAGCCTTTCTCGGATGGGACGATCCAGTTCCTCTGCCGCATCTCCGGAATAAGCGATCAACATCCCTGCGACCGCACCGTCTCTTCGTTCCACTATAATATTGCGGAAGCTGAGACGGTTATGCTCCGAAGACAGGAAATCGCGCAGCACATCCCATGTCTCTCCATCGTCGGTCGTGCCCGACAGCGTATGCGCAATAGGGCCGATCGCGGATAACAATAGCGGCAGCAATGCATCCCCGTCTTTGACCGTAGCTGAATCTATCATAATATACCTCTCCTCCACTGAATAGCCGTATTTTTACAAAAATAGAGCCCTCCCGAGCATGTCCATTCATGCATAGGAGAAGCTCTATTATAGGTGATGTCCCTGCCGTCAAGCTTTCGTTACTCTCCGGCTGGCGGAGTGAAGGAACGTCCGGCGAACTCGTTGTCCAGCATGTAGAACGCGTTGCTGTCCTTGTCGATCCGCTTCAGCTTGTTGATGATGCTGTCGAACAACGCTTCTTCTTCGACCTGTTCATCGATGAACCACTTCAGGAAGTTGATCGTCGCGTGCTCGCGATCGTTCATCGCGAGGTCGGACAGCTTGTAGAAGCGTTCCGTATTTTGCTGCTCATGTTTGTAGCCTTGCTCGAAGGCATGCAGCACGGAGTCGTAGTCATTGTTCGGTTCCGGCAGCGCATCAAGAGTCGCTCGGCGGCCGCGGTCGTTCAGGAACTTATAAATTTTCATGGCGTGAAATCGTTCTTCTTCCGCCTGTACGATGAAGAAATTAGCGAAACCGTCCAGGCTGTCGCCGGAGCAGTATGCAGCCATCGCAAGATACACGTGTGCGGAGTAGAACTCGAAGTTCATTTGTTCGTTTAACGCTTGAGCCAAAGAGTCTTTCATAATAATGTGCACCTCGCCTTCTTATTTGTATTTATTCTAACATAAAAATGAGAGGCGGCAAATGGACGCCCCTCCTATATTTCCCAATTATAGAGTTAACCAATCATTTTTTTCAATCGTTTGTAGAGTTGTTCCGGCGTTGGCGCGGTGACTGCCTTCGATTTGACGACGACAAAACATTCCATCTTGCAGGTTCTGCAATTGCCCAAACAGTCGCTTTTTTTCCCCTTGATCTCGGGGTACTTCTCCTTCATCGCCTTATAGACCGACTTGGAGCCTAGCTTCAAGTTGCGTTTGCAATATTTGACCTTCTTCATGTTCCACCTCGTCGTCAAGTAAACAAACTATGATAATTCCTCTCATTTAAGATGATAGTAATTATCATTCCCGTTGTCAAGCGACAAGCTCCAATTCGCTTAACGAAAACGATGGATGGCATGCGGATCGTATTGACTCAGCTTTCCTTCGTAGATCAGCTCCAGTCGATCATTCTGGCGAAAGTCGTCCGGCGTGACCAACGCGGGCAGCTTGTTCCACAGCTTGATTCCCGAACGGGACAAAATCTCGGCGACGAACTGCGAGCAGAAGTAGGAATTGCTGAACTCGACTGGCTCCTTTAAGGCGACGCCGATTACGCCGAGCAGGTTGTACAGAAATTTACCGCGGCTCCGGATAAAAAAACGCAGCACCCGTTTCATTTTCTCTTCCTCACGCCGCGTTATAGCGAGCTCGTAGAGGACGCAGGTCGTACCGGGATATTTGCTGAACGTCCCCGTCTTGATGTCTTCCTTGACGAAGCCGCCGTCGAACGGGTTGCTGGGATGTTTGCGCCCGAAGCTGTACAGCTCCGACAGCTCCCGGTCGAACGAGATGGAAGCGTGGTTATAGGGTGCTTTCGTATAACTTTGTATAACCTTCGTAAAAAGCGTCCCGGTATTCGTAAGCAAAATAAAAACCGATACGTCGCGTTCCATTTTTTACGTTATCCCCTTATCAAATCATCGATATTCCTACATAATAACATAGTGTCACTTTATAGAGGATATTCATAAAGTCCGCTTCCCATTACGAAGTCATCCAAGTAGCTTACTCGACGTCGAAGATTGAATTCAGCCGGACCTTCCGGTGCTCACGTAGCTTCCACTACGCTCCGCTCCTCAGGTCCTAGCTTCATCCAATCTTCTCGGTACTGATAACCGGACTTTCTGAACTCTCATTTTATAGTAATCTATCCTGGAGCAAGATGGTGATTCCGTATGAACGATTCCATAACGGCGCTGGTCGTCGTATTTGCAGGGTTATTAATTGTGAATTTCATTTACTTGGCGGCCGATCGCATGTTGTCCCGCAAGGATCATGAAGTCATCGCTTTCCGCATCAAGACGTGGTGGGGCATGTTCTTTGTCTTATGCCTGGCCACGATCATCAATCCGGTCGTTTCCCTCCTCTCTCTAATGGTGCTGTCGTTTTTCTCGCTGAAGGAATATTTCTCCATGATCAAGACGAGAAAGGCCGACCGCAGATTGTTTCTCTGGGCGTACTTGTCCATTCCCGTGCAGTTCTACTGGATCTACATCGAGTGGTACGGGATGTTTATCGTGTTTATTCCCGTCTACGTGTTCCTGCTTCTTCCCATGCCCAGGCTCATTAACAAAGGAACCGCAGGCTTTCTGCGCAGCGTAAGTTCGACGCAATGGGGACTTATGCTGATGGTGTTCGGGCTCAGCCATCTTGCTTATTTCCAATTCGCGACGCCGGAGTATGGCGCGGGAATCGTCCTGTTTCTGGTGCTGCTGACGCAAATCAACGATGTCGTAAATTATCTCGTATCGATCTACGGAGGCAAGCGAAAGGTGATTCCGACCGCAAACCCCTATATCACCTGGGAGGGCTTTGCTTGCGGATTCGTCGTGACGACCGCCGTCTCGACGTTCATTTATCCGTATTTGACGCCGCTCGACCCGCTGTTTGGCGTGTTATCGGGCATGCTCATCAGTTTAAGCGGCTTTTTCGGCAGCTTGACCGTGTCCGTTTTAAAGCGGGATTTATTGCTTGGCGACGACAACAAATTCAAGATTTCGAATAAAAGCTTTTTGAGCCGAGTCGATAGTCTGACTTACGCTTCGCCGGTCTTTTTTCATGTCATTCGCTATTTTTTCGACTTCATGTAGCAACCTTTATGGGACCGCCCCCGTCTATGGGTACGCGAAAGCTAACAACTAAACCCTTTAAAGGCAGGTGCACCTCATGAGGCAGAACAAACGCAAAAAAGCTGTGGCGATGCTCGCCGCGCTTACAATGACGGCATCGTTGCATGCAACGATCGCATTTGGTGCCGGCAATGCTGCTCCGTCCGTACAATTCCAAATAGGAAGTCTAAACGCCGTTGACAACAACGGGACGTTTGAGTTAATGCAAGCTCCATACATCGAGAAAGGCGTAGCCATGGTTCCCGCCCGCGCTTTCGCGGAAGGTCTGGACGCCAAGCTCACTTGGAACGACACGGATCGGACCATCCAGATGGAGAGAGCCGGTCTGACCGTTCTGTTGACGGTTGGCCAGGATAGCGTGACGGGAACGTACGTCAAGGGCATCAAGCTCCCGGCCAAAGTCGTCATTAAGCAAGGACAAGCTTTCATTCCGGCGAAGGGCGTAGCCGACCTGCTCGCCGCAAACACGACCTGGGAAAACACCGGCCGCAAAGTTTTCATCCAGGCAAAGGCCGAGACGGTATCGCATCAATTTTCGTTCGACCAAGGCCAGGACGGCTGGGAAGGCGGCTTCGCCGATCTGCCTGTAGCCTACAATCCCAACATCTACAACCTGGAGTTCAGGCGCGGGCTGATCGATTTGTCGGATAACAAAAGCAACTACGGTCTAAAGATGGTCGGCATGAACCGCAGCGATGATCTCTTTATGTTCGTAACGAAAAAGATCAGCGGCCTTGAGCCGAAAAAGACTTACGATGCATCCGTTGCCTTTAAGCTTTATACAGACGTGCCTGGCGGCATGATTGGCGCAGGCGGTTCCCCCGGCGAGTCGGTCTATATCAAAGCCGGTTTCGTCGCAACGAAGCCCGAAGCGCTCCGCCTCGATCATGTGCACGGGGAAGAACCTTACTTCATCCTGAACGCGGACAAGGGCAACCAAGCGCAGGACGGTGCCGATCTCAAAAACGTCGGCAATATGGTCGTGCCGGACGACTCCGTCGAAGGCTTTCAGGCGAAGCCGATGAGTCATCAAGCCACGCTGAAGTCGAACGACAAGGGCGAGCTTTTCGTCATCATCGGCAGCGACTCCGGTTTTGAAGGGCTAACAACGTGGTACCTGGACGACGTCCAGATTGATCTGACTCCGAAGGGCTGAGCAGGGAACGCGAACTCATCTATTATTAGGAATGAAACAGGAAGAGACGCCCGATGCGATCGGGCGTCTCTTCCTGTTTTTTATCATTTGACACCCACCGGCGTCTATGGGATTACTGATGAACGACTTACTGCTGCGCCTGCTTCAACAGCTCGATCGCCTTCTGCTCCTGGGTATCCTCCCGGCCCAGCTTCTCGCGCAGCATTTCGACCAGCTTATGGCTGGTCGCGTCGGCGAACTTCCCGTTCGACGTCAAACCGTTTTCGCTCTGGAACTTGCGGAGCGCTGTCTCCGTCTGTGCGTCAAACAAGCCGTCTTGACCCGAAGGCCCGTAACCCAGCGTATTCAGCATCCCCTGCAGCAGCTTCACTTCGTCTCCATAGCTGCCCTTGGCTAACTCGGTACCCAGCGGCGGCTGATGCAGGGAAGCATATTCCGGCAGCTCCACAACGTGGTCCGGGGTCACGCCTTGCTTGTTGATCCATGTGCCGCCAGGCGTCTTCCACTGCGCTTCCGTCAAGCTGATAACGGAGCCGTCCTTGTATTGCTTGTAGCCCTGAACGACGCCTTTGCCGTACGTTTTCTCGCCGACAAGCGTCGCGCCTGCCGATTCCTTGAGCGCCGAGGCAAGCACCTCGCTCGCGCTGGCGGAACGTCCGTTGACAAGCGCGACGATCGGCACCGTCCACTTCTCCTTCTGCTTCGACGTAAGCGATACGATTTTTCGTTCGTCCTTGTAGACGATGTCGAGAATTTTTTTGTCCTTTGGAATCAGAATATTGGCAATCTCGGTCGTGGATTGCAGCAGCCCGCCGGGATTGGAACGCAGATCCAGCAGCAGCCCCTTCAGCTCGCCCTCCGCCTTAAGTTTATCCAGCTCCGCCTTGAATTCCTTCCCGGTTTCCTCGGCGAAACGGCTGATCGTGATAAGGCCGATGCCATCCTCCAGTCTCTCCGAGGTAACGGTATGCACGGGAATAGCCGCCCGTTTCATCGTAAAGTCAAGGGGTTCCTTTTCCGAGGCTCGCTGGACCCGGATCTTGATCGTCGTGCCTTCTTCGCCTCTTACAATGCCCAGCAGATCCTGCAGCGACTTGCCGGTTACGTCAACGTCGTCTACTGCGATTATAACGTCGCCTGGCTGCATTCCCGACCTTTCGGCAGGCGTCTCCTTGATGACATGACTGACCATAACCTTGCCGTCCTCCTGCCTCATCTCGGCGCCGATGCCGTAGAATTGCCCTTCATAGGAGTCCGTATACGCCTTCCCCTTTTCTCCGGGCAAGTAATGCGAATAAGGGTCTTTGAGCGAGTCCACCATGCCGACCGCCGCTCCCTGAATGAGCTGCTCTGGCGTCGTGTCATTAAGATAATCGTTAAGAACGTGAACGTACGAGTCATTAACTTGCTTGAACAACGGCTCCTTGATCATGGGGTACCGGGTACTCATGAAAAACATGCCGAGCGCGAAGCCGGCAACAAGAAGCAGCACCGCTCCTATCGCATAGATGGCGCCGGAGCGCTGCTTCGCCGGCCTTGATTCATAGTTGTGCATGTGAGGATCTCCTTGTATGTAGGCTCGATTTTCGCTACAATCAACCTTATTATGACGCTACACGATACAGATTGGACGCCGAGAGGAGCCTTACCGTAATTATGTATAAGCTGATTGCCATTGATGTGGACGACACGCTTCTGACAGATGAACTGACTGTGACGGATGGAACCCGCAGGGCGATGGAGGCCGCGATCGAAGCCGGAGTGACAGTGACGCTTGCCACCGGCCGCATGTTCGCTTCGGCACAGCAGATTGCCCGCCAGATTGAACTTAATGTACCTATTATTACGTATCAGGGAGCGCTAGTCAAAACACTGCTGGACGGCCAAGTGCTCTACGAGCGCAATGTGCCGACGGACGCCGCCCTGGCGTTGCACGAATATTGCGTAAAGCATGGCCTTCATCTACAGCTTTACGTAGACGACGAGCTGTACGGCACAGAAGATAACGACCGAATCAAAGCCTATTCCAGGCTGTCGAACATCCCTTACAGGATCGAACCCGACTTTGACAAGCTCATTACGAAGCCCCTTAACAAAATGCTCATTATCGACGATCCCGCCCGTCTCGACGCCATCGCGCTGGAACTGGCTCCGCTGATCGGGGATCGGGTCCATATTACGAAGTCCAAGGCTCATTACTTGGAGTTTATGCACAAGGAAGGGACAAAAGGACATGCGCTCCGATTTATGGCGGAGCATCTCGGCTGCTCGATGGAGCAAACGATCGCGATGGGCGACGCATGGAACGATCGCGAGATGATTCAGGCTGCCGGTCTTGGCGTCGCCATGGCCAATGCGATTGATGCCCTCAAGGAGATTGCCGACTACGTCACGCTCTCCAATAACGAAGAAGGCGTTCGCCATGTGATCGAAAAGTTTATTTTGGAGCCGGCGAAGCAGCATTGACCTTTAGCCTTTAAACAAATGCAGCCCTGCGGCGACTAACGCTGCAGGGCTGCTCTTCGAAAGGAGCTGTATTTTTCGATGAAACATATCTGTCCTCTCTGCGGAAGAGAAAACGGCTGTGCGGCGGAGCGAGCAGAGGCAGACCTGGATTGCTGGTGCTTCCGCGCCTCCATTCCGGCGGAGCTTCTTAAGCACGTTCCCGAGCCTTTCCTTGGCGTCAGTTGCATCTGCCGTCACTGCGTGGAACAATTCCAGGAAGCCCCTGACCTTAAAGGCTCAAACGAGACTTAAGACCTGCTCTGGCATATTCACGATCCGGTCGCAGATCGCTTCCGCATCCGCCAGATCATGCGTCACAAGAATAGAGGTCATGCCGGACTTCTTCAGCAGCTCCTTCAGCTCCAGACGAATCTCTCCCTTAAGCGCCGCATCGAGATTGCTAAACGGTTCGTCCATGAGCAGAAGCTTCGGCTGCGGCGCCAGCGCGCGGGCGAACGCGACACGCTGCTGCTGCCCCCCGCTCAGTTCGTGGGGGTATCGTCCGCCAAAGCTTTGCAGCTGGATGAGCTCCAGCATGTTCTCCGTGCGCGCCGCCTGTTCCGAACGCGACAAACCCCGCAATCCGAAAGCGATATTTCTGGCGACGGTCATATGCGGGAACAAGGCGTAATCCTGGAACACCATGCCTACGCCTCGATGCTCGGGTTGAACGAAGCGCCCTCCCCCTGCCATGACGATGCCGTCTATGGTTATCTCGCCGCTTTTCGGATTCTCAAGGCCGGCGATCAGACGAAGCAGCGTACTCTTGCCGCTTCCGCTGCCTCCGAGCAGACCAACCGTCTCTCCCCGCGCAAGCGTTAATGAAAATTCCGACAGAACATCGCTCCCGGCTCCAGCATAAGCGTAAGCAATTTCCTTAAGGCTGACATATGTCATGCCTTCTCCCCCCTACCGATAAAATGGTACAAGCAGACCGACGCAACGCCAAGCGCAATGATAAGGAGCGAGGGCAACGAAGCTTGATGAATCTGCTCGTCGCTCGCATACTGGTAAGCCTTGGTCGCCAGCGTATCGAAGTTGAATGGCCGAAGCAGCAACGTAAGCGGAAGCTCCTTTACAACCTCCATGAAGGTCATAATGGCTCCTGTCAAAATGGAGCCCTTTAGGAGCGGCCAATCAATACGGAAGAAGGTACTCGTCGCTCCGTAGCCAAGAAGCCTGGAAGCCTCCGCGTATTTGGTCCCGATTCGGTCGTAACCGGCGTCGACGGCATTAAAGCCGACCGACAAAAAACGGGCGACGAAGGCGAATACGAGCATGGCTAACGACATGCTAAGCACCAGCTTCCCTTCTCCCAAGCCCATCATGCCGTACAAGCCGGAAAGCGCCTGATCCAGCGACAGAAACAAGGCCAGCACTCCGATCGCCATAACGGCTCCCGGGATGGAATATCCCATCAATAGCAGCTTGCTCCCTGCCAGCGTGAAGCCGCTCCGCCACATTCTCAGCGAATTGGCCGCAATGACGGACATCAGCATGATGATGCACACCGCGGCTGCAGAAACCGACACCGTGTTTCGAATCATCGCCGGGAACCTGTCGTTCCAGATGTCGTCGTACGTCCATGTTGCCCATACCGCCAATTGCGCGACCGGAATAATAAAGGACAACAAAACCACGATGGAACAAAACCCAACCGTTAGCGCAGCCGGAATCCCCCGCAGCCTTTTTCGCTTTAGCACCGCACCTCCGCTTACCGAGGCGTTGAACCGCTTGCGGCTCCTCAGCAGCCTCTCTATGACGAAGATTCCGATTAATACGCTCATTAGCGCCCCAGCCAGCCGTATCGCCGATTCCAGATCATACATGCCGAACCACGTTTTAAAGATCGCGACCGTAAAGGTCTGGATGCCGAAATGTTTGGCCACCCCGTAATCGCCCAGCACCTCGAACGCGACAAGACTCGCTCCGCCCACAATGGCCCCCTGCGACAGCGGCAGGACGACCCGAAGGAAAACGGAAAGCGGCCTATGCCCCAGCAGCCTGGCATTTTCGATGTAGGCAGCGCTGTGCCGCTCCAGAAACGATTTGGTCATCAGGTAGACGTACGGGAACAGGAACATGGCAAAAATAAAAACGGCGCCCTGCATCGACATGATATCGAAATAACGCTGGTTCGGCGTCAAGCCAAGCCCATTTCGCAGCAGCTTCTGCACGGTGCCGGTATAACTGAGCATATCGCCGTACGTATAGGCCGCTATGTAAGGCGGGATCGCCAGCGGGAGCACCAATAAGGCGGAGAACATCCTCCGAAGCGGGAAGTCATACGCGGCGACGAGCCATGCCAGCGACACTCCGATCGCAACTGAAGCCGCTACTGTGCCTGCTACAAGCTGCAAGGACTCCATCAAATGGGAAGGGAGAATATAGGTCCGGATATGCGCCCAGTTTTCCCCTGGCTCTCCCCATAATCCCGCCAAAATATAAAGAGACGGAAGAAGAGCTGCAAGAGCCCCTATTCCGCTGATCGCGATCCATCCGTTCCATCTCTGTCTAAACCCCTGCAGCAAGGATAGGAACATCTTATTTCCAGCCAACCTTGGTCATAAGAGCCGTTGCCGCTTTGTTGTTCTCGCCCAGCTTCGCGAAGTCGATGGTTTGCGTCTTGAATTCGCCCCATTCTTTGAGCAGCGCCGGAAGCTCGGCATCCTTGTTGACCGGGAATTCGAAGCTGCCGTTCGTCAGCATTTCCTGGCCTTCCTTGCTTGTCATATATTCCACCAGCTTAAGCGCGTTGTCCTTGTTTTTTGCGTGAGCCGCGAGGCCGATGCCGCTAATGTTAAGATGCGTGCCTGTCGTCTCCTGGTTCGGGAAGAACACGCCGACGCTCTCTGCGACCTTCACTTCCTCGGCTTCCTTGGAGTTCAGCATCTGTCCGATGTAGTACGTATTCATAATCGCCACTTCTCCGACGCCGGCCGCAATGCCCTTGGCTTGGTCGCGGTCTCCGCCCTCCGGGTCGCGCGCGAAATTGCCGACCAGCCCTTGCGCCCACTTCTCCGTTTCCGCTTCGCCATTTAAATCAATCATGGACGCGACGAGAGACTGGTTGTAAAGGTTGCTGGAGGACCGTACGAGCACTTTGCCTTTCCATTGCTCGCCCGCCAGATCTTCGTATGTAGACAGCTGCTCGGGCTTCACGAGCTCTTTGTCGTATACGATGACCCTGGCACGAGTAGCCAGGCCCACCCACTGGTTATCCGTGTCCCGGAGACTTTCCGGCACGTTGGCCAAAATAGCGTCCGAGTCGATCGGCTGCAGCACGCCATTCTCCTTTGCGTAATTCAGGATGCCGCCGTCGACCGTGATGAACAGGTCGGCTTCCGTGCTTTCGCCTTCCCGCTTCATACGCTCCACCAATTCTTCTGCCGTTCCTTTGATTTCGTTGACCGTAATGCCTGTCGCCTTCTCGAATTCGTCGAACATCGCGAAGTCGATATCGTAATGGCGGGCCGTAAACACGTTTACGACGCCAGAGTCGCTCTCCGTTTTAACGGCTCCCGCTCCTTCTTGCTTGCCATTTGCATTCGATTCGTTGTTGCCCCCGCAGGCCGCCAGCATCATCGATGCTCCCAAAATAATCGCAGCCATGCCTGTTACGTACTTTTTATTCATTTCATTCGTCCCTCTCATGTCCATATCGTTTATTCGTGATAATGAATATCATTACCGCCAATTGTAGCGAATAATAATGAGAAAACGCTGTGAAAACGATAATTTTATTGAACGAATTTATACGGGGACTATTGCAACCTTATGCGGGAGCGGGAGAATTTCTCTAAGCCAGGGGCAGAGAAACCGTCACTTTTGTCCCTACGCCGAGCTCGCTGGTCAATACGATGTCGCCCCCGTGATGGCGAACGAGCGATTTTGCAATGGGCAGTCCCAGCCCGTATCCTCCTTGCCCGCCGCTTCTCGCCTTGTCCGCCCTGTAGAACCGATCCCATACGTGGGGAATATCTTCTTTCGATATGCCTACTCCCCGATCTTCTACCGACAGCCGCACCTGATCGACGTCCAATTCGGCGATAATAGCGATGACTCTGCCCTCTCCGGAATATTTGACGGCGTTATCCAAAAGGATGCGGAGCAATTGGGCCAGCTCATGTTCGCCGATCGCTATGGATACATCCTCCAGCATGCCAGCTTCTACGTTTACGACAAACTCGGGGGTCATCATCATTTGTTTATCCGCCGCATCCTTAAGGACAGTTAACGGCTGCTCGCAGATGCCGCGAGGCTCCAGCTCTTCCGTACGTTCCGCACGCGATAACAGAAGCAGATTATCGACAAGCCCTTTCAGCCGCTCAAGCTCCTCCGTCGCTATTCGCAGCGAATTTTCCGTTACGTCCGGATCGTGTTTGCCCCATCGGCTTAGCATTCGGAGATGCCCGTCCATAATGGCGATTGGCGTTCGCAGTTCATGTGACGCATCCTCCACGAACCGCCGCTGCCTGCCGAACGACGCCTCCACTTCATCCATCATCCCGTTAAACATCGTCTGCAGCGCCGTAATTTCGTCCTTGGCTCCCGTAATCGGCATGCGTTCCTGCAAGCCATTTTGCCTCACCTTCTTCATCGTCGCATTCATGGCACGCAACGGCCGGATGAGACCGACAGCCAGCAGTCTGCCGCCCGCGATGCTGAGCAAAAGGGCTGCTCCGCAGCAAATGATCATAATCCGAAAAAATCGGGCGATCAATCGTTCCAATTCCTCCATGCCGCGCACCATTTCAATTGTGCCTTGGAAGTTGAAAATCGTTATAGGACTGCGCATCGCTAGCACGCCGTCCTCATAATGCACCGCTCCAAGGCTTGGATCGGTCGACGAGCGCCATGGAATTCTTTCGGCCGAGATCGTACTCCCCGCCATAATCGCCGTATCTCCATTGGAATCAAGCAGCCGAATCATGCCTCCATGCACGTTGGCCCGCTCCAAATAAAGCCGAAGCAACGTTTCGTTGCCCGGCGTTATTTGAATTTCCTTGGCCAGAAGTTCGTTAAGCAGCTCCCGCATGTCCTGCCTCATTTTGGCTTCCTCCTGACGCACCATCCATCGCTCTACAAAGAAGTATTGCGTCAAATTGCTGACCGTCACGAGCACGCTCAGCAGAATGGCTGCAAGCAGGGTCATTCGCCAATGAAACGGCAGCTTGCCGGAAGACTTCCTAAGTGACGGCTTGCGTCGCTTGCCGAATACCGCCGTCATCTGCGCATCACGTAGCCGATTCCTCGGACGGCTTCAATAACGCTGGGCGACCCGGGCTCGTCGATTTTGTTCCGCAGGTAGCGAATGTACACATCGACGACGTTGGCGTCCACAACCGCCTCGTAGCCCCATACCGTATTCAGCAGCGTTTCCCTCGACATCACGCGATTAACATTTTTCATCAGCGCTTCCAGCAGCGCGAACTCCCGTTTCGTTAGCGCAATGACCGTGCCGGCTTTCTTGACGATTCGCGATTCAGGCTCCAACGACAGATTGCCGCCGGCAAGAAGGGATCCGGGATCCGCCGACTCCCCTTGCCTCCGAAATACAACCCGAATGCGAGCGAGCAGCTCCTCAATGGCGAACGGCTTCGGGATGTAGTCGTCGGCCCCGCTATCCAAACCGGATACGCGGTCCGACACGCTATCTCTCGCCGTAATCATAATAATCGGCGTTTTTTTGTATTTAAGTATTTCCCGGCACACATCGGCGCCGTCAATTTCCGGGAGCATCAGATCCAGCAGCACGAGATCCCAGGCTTCGCCCAGCGCGAGCTCCAGACCGGATCTGCCGTCGCGCGCAACCGTCACTGAGAAACCCTCATGCTTCAGTTCCGGCTCCATAAACGCCGCAAAATGCGCCTCGTCCTCGATTAACAATATCCGTTTCATCTCTTTGGACTTCCCCCATCTCCATTGTGGCATGTCTCCTTATGATAATCGTTCTCATCATTATCGCGCAAGCCTGCTTCGCCATATTATGCCCGCCAGCTTTAGCGGACTATTGTTATACCCGAATTCGAAGCAAAAAGGCCAGCCCTTCGGCTGACCTCATTTCCCGCTTTAAATGTTTCTTTCGCTTATTCGATGTCTTCCCCCAAGTACTTGAAATAATCGAAGTCCGCGTGTTTCATCGTGCCCGACAAGTCCTGCGCGCATAAGCCGACGAACGTGCCGGTAAATCCAAGCTTGCCTTCGTATTCGTCGGACAGTTGCCCAAGATCCAGCGCGGGACCCACCGCTTGCCACTCCGTGCCGTCCGGCGAGCAGTGGAATTGCACGCGCTCGCCATCGACGATTACCTTTAGATAGCAACGTTCCCAGCCCTCGGCGGAGACGAAAGCGTCATCCGGCTCGTCGTATTGCCCTTGCTTCGTGGTCATCAGCCGGATATGCTTGCCCCGTTCCTCGTCGCGGGTTACCAGCAAATAAAAGTGGTCGCTCTCGTCATAATACAGCGTCAATCCCGCCATCTGATTAAAGTGCTCCGGCTCGAATTCCACGCAGGTCTCGGCAACGCAGCGGAAATGCGCCAGCCTTCTCGCCACCATGCTCTGGCGGAACCAGGAGTATAACGACTCGCGGCCGCGCAGCCGCAAGAAGCCCTTG
Organism: Paenibacillus sp. MY03; assembly: GCF_002165585.1. Lineage (NCBI taxonomy): Bacteria > Bacillati > Bacillota > Bacilli > Caryophanales > Paenibacillaceae > Paenibacillus > Paenibacillus sp. MY03. The sequence goes on from NZ_MXQD01000039.1 coordinate 40,022, forward strand.
CGCTCCGACAAGCTGAGCCACTCGTCGTCCGCCGGCACTCGCAGCGTGAAATACGAATTCCCGAGCGCATCGCCGTCGAAGTCATCTTGATCCGGAAGCTTCGGGATCGGATGGGGCGCAAGATCCGGCGCAGCAAACCGGAGCCCGGGAGCCCTGCCGCCGCCTTCCAGCCGCAGCCAGCCGTCTTCCGTCCATACGACGCGCGCAAGCCCCGTCTCCCTGCCCAGCGGAGACAGCCGTCTGCCGGGCAGCGCACGCGCGCATATAAAGGACAGGTACCACTCGCCGTTCTGCGTCTCCACGACCGCCCCGTGTCCCGCTTTCTGAAGCGGATGCTCGGGCGCGTCGATCGTCGTGATGAGCGGGGACTCCGGATCGTATTCGTACGGACCTTCGATCCGGCGCGAACGGGCCAATGTCGCGGCGTGGTTCCAGCCCGTGCCGCCCTCGGCGAGCAGCAAGTAATACCATCCGTCCCGTTTGAACATAAACGGCCCTTCCGTCACGCCGATCGAGGTGCCTGTCGCAATCGTCTTTACCGGTCCGACAAGCTTTCTCTCCTCCGGCGAAAATTGCTGCATGACTACTCCCGCAAAACGATCCCTCCCCTTTCGGAAGTCCCAGCGCATATTGAGCAGCCATTTGGTTCCGTCGTCGTCGTGGAACAGAAAAGGATCGAAGCCGCTGCTGTTCAAGTGAAGCGGCGCCGACCACGGACCGTTAATATCGGTCGCCGTAAGCAAATAATTATGCAAATCCTTGAAGACGCCGCGACGCGCCATCACGTTCGTAATCATGAGATAAAACATGCCGTTGTCGTACGTCAGCGCCGGCGCCCAGATGCCGCCGGAGCTCGGAACGCCCCGCAGGTCGAGCAAGGAGGCATCGCAAAGCGGGCGAGCGATCACCTGCCAGTTCACCAGATCGCGCGAATGATGGATCTGCACGCCGGGAAACCACTCGAAGGTTGATGTCGCGATATAATAGTCGTCGCCCACGCGCAGCATGGACGCATCGGGATTAAAGCCCCTTAGCACGGGATTCGTTATCAAAGTCATCGTTCCACTCCTCCTCTGTCTTGTACGATTACAACGTATCATGGGGAGGCATCGCGTGAAATGAACTTTTTTTATATAAAAGTCAGACTTTTTCATCGTTTGCCAGCGGCGTCTGTTATTCGTCGGAATTTGGATTACAATAGAAGGCATGAACTACTTATTCGAACACGTCGCGTTTCATGGCAAACCTTTGCTGCTCGGTTCTCCCACCCGGACGACCGATGTCTTCGCCGGCTTCTACCATTGGCATCCCTGCTGCGAGCTGCTGCTCGTCCACGAAGGCACGGGCAGCGTCATCGTCGGTCAGAAAACCTATGAGATGAGGCCGGGCCGGCTGTTTATCTTTCAGCCCTATCAGTTGCACAAAGTATTCGCAAGCGTAAGCGAGGAAACGCCTTATGTGCGAACGATTATGTTCTTCCAGCCGCATATGTTCGAGCAGGCGCTGCGTCCATTCCCGTCCCGATATGCTCTGCTGGATCGCTTATGGCGGAAAGGGGAGGGAGAATCGGCCATCGACTTGCATGGGGAGCTAAGTTATTTGGAGCATACCATCGACCGATACAACAATCGTCCCTTCGCATCGAATCCGGTTGCCGAAGAAGAGGACATGACGATGCTGCTCCTCCATTATCTGGAGGCGATCTCCCTTCGGGGATCCGTGGCGGAAACGGCCGAATACCGTCCCTTTACCTATTCCGAGCAGGCCATGCAATGGATCGAAGAGCATTATGCCGAAGATATCGGGCTGGAGCATATCGCGGAGGCGCTGCATCTGTCCAAATTTTATCTGTCCCGGTTGTTCCGGCGCGAGACTGGCGGCAGCCTGTCCGATTATCTGATCGCGCGAAGAATCAAGCAGGCGTGCAGGCTGCTCCACACGACCCCGTACTCTGTCGAGCATATATCCGCTGAGGTCGGTTACCCCAATGTATCTTATTTTATCCGCAGCTTTAAAACCGCATTGGGCACGACGCCGCTTCAATATCGGGCCGCGGCACGGAAAGCGGGGCAGTAAAAGGGCGCATATTTCCTTGCCGCGCTTTAACCGCCCCGCTTCTTCATGCGTCTACCAAAGGTACAAGTCGTTGCCCTTCAGCTTGAAAATGGCTTCCATGAAATAATAATCGCCGTAAATTATGGCATGGTGATGCGTCTTGGAATGGTAAGCGCCCGTCCCGTTCTGCAATATCGCATCCGTCCCGCGCGACCAGTCGCTGCGCGAAGCGTCCAGCGCTTTCAGCATCCGGAGCGCCGCCTTGACGTAAACGTCCTTCTCGTACGGACCGACGGCCTTGGCGATCTCCAGCAATCCGCAGGCCGCGATCGCAGCAGCCGTGTCGTCCTCGCGCCGCGGCTCGGCCGGCTGGCGGAAGTCCACGGGGATGATCCCGCTGTCCGGGACGTTGGCCATGAAGTAATGCGCGATCCGCTTTGCCGTCTGCAAATATTCATCTTTGCCGGTATGGATGTAACTCATCATAAAGCCGTACAGCCCCCATGTCTGTCCCCGCGTCCAGGAGGAGCCTTGCTCATAACCTTGACCGCCATACGTTTTTACGACGCCGCCCTCGAAGGGATCGAATTCCACGATATGATGGACGGAGCCGTCCGGCCTGACGAAAGCATCCATCGCCGTGTCGGCATGCTTCATCGCGATCTGCTTGAAGCGCGGATCTCCGGTCTCTTGGGATGCCCAGTACAACAGCGGAATGTTGAGCATGCAGTCGATGATCGCCCAGCCGCGCGTATCGCCTTCCTCCAGATCGTTCCATGCACGGATGAAGCCGCCGGCCAGATTAAACCTGCCCGCCAGCAGATTGGCGGCATGCAGCGCGCGTTTGCGCGACTCCGGGTTGCCCGTTACTCTATAATTCGCCACGCTCGTCGGCAGCCACATAAAACCGACATCGTGATGCAAGCCGTAGAACTGCTCGAAGCAGAGATCCAGCTTATCCTCGGAAATTTGCGCGATTTCTTTATATTTGTCCAGCCCCGTCTCGTGGTGCATCAGCCACATCATGCCGCCCCAGAAACCGTTGGTCCACCAGCAGATGCCGTCCGCCTCGTCGCCGGTGGGATTGTCGATGGAGCGGTCGTCAAAAGTGCCGTCGATGGTCGTGTACGGAATTTTATTCCGCGTTTTTTCGCTTACCCAGTCCATCTTCTCCGTTATTTTGCCGATAACCTCATCCAGCCACGCCTTGTCCTTATCCTGCAGCATCCTCTTAACCCTTCTTTCTGTTGGTGTCATAAGCCAATTATAGCTTGCGCGCTAGGGGCAAAGTTGCCGCCATTCGTCCGAAAATGTTGATTTATTGCGCTGTTTGCTCCGCTGCCTTCACCTGAAAATAAACCGTATAGCTTTCGTCTTTAATCTCGTGCAGCGGGATCAAACGGATGTTAGCGCTTTGACCTTTGGTTTTGTAATAGCCGGCATTCCACCAGCTATGGTTGCGCTCCCGATCCGGCGTCAACAAACTTTCCGGGCGTTCGGCGTCGCCAACGAGGAGACGATCCTCGTCCGTCAAGCCGGCCAGCACGACGGGACCGTCTACAAACGCGTACCGATCCGGCGAGCCTGGCAGCGGCTCGGCCGCCAGCGCCTTGGGCAGCTCGACCTTAACGAGATCTCCATCGCTCCACATTCGGTTCAGCTTATAGAAACCCGCGCCTTCCGGAACGTCCTGCTGTAGAATGCCATTAACCGTGATCGAGGCTCTCTCCTTAACCCACCATGGTATCCTCAGCTTAAGCGCGAACTGCGCTGCCCGGTCGCAGCTCACCTTTACGCTGAACAGAAACCGGTCGGGCCTAGTAACGGGTATGGCAGGTCGATGCACCTCGGTAATCGCCTTCATGCCAGTCACGTTCCACTTGTTCATCGGATACAGCCCCTGCTGGCTATCCTGCTCGATGGCGAAGCCGATCCGCACTCCTTCCAGCTCAATCGCAGCGACGGACGGAATCCATTGCGCAATCGCGACGCCATCGCCATCTCTCAGATAGATTTGGGATTCGTAGGCCGCGTTGGCTTGTATCAGCGTTCCGTGACAGCACCAGAAATGTCCCGTCTCCGATCCCCATGTCTTGCGGCTGCCCGGGGCAACCCCGAGGAAATAGGAGATCTTGCCCGTATCTGCATGCTGATGCGCCAATACGCCGTTGACGAACCGCCTCTCCCAATAATCGGCGTAAGCGGGATTTCCCGTCCAGCGCAGCAGCGTATGCGAAAGCCTCATCATATTGTAGTTGACGCAATGCTCCTGTCCGACGCCTAGTCTCGCTTCCATATCTTGATGCGGCATCCAGAGCTCTCCGTCGTCGCCGGCGCCCGTGCATAAATACCCCCGCTTTGTGACGGCGCATGTCCAAAACGATTCCGCAATGCGGCGAAAACGCTCGTCCCCGGTCACTTCGTACACCCTTGCGGCTCCTAATATTTCCGGAATTTGCGTATTGGCATGTTTGTTCGTCAGGACATCCTCGCCCCGCAGCAGCAGATCAAAGAAACGGTTGCGAACATAACGCTCCATCAGCTTCCTGTGTTCATCCGCCCTCGTAATGCCGTACAACTCGGCCCAGGTTTCCAGCATGCCGCCCGTCTCCATATCCAGCAGCTCGTCCAGCTGCTCCTGCGACAACGCCGACGTCCAGCGGTAAAACCAGTCCGCCATGCCCTTCGCGATGGACAGCGCCTGCCTGTTGCCCGCCAGCTGATACATTTCGAGGAGCCCCATCAGCAGCTTGTGCACGGTATAATGCGGCGCCCATACCCACTTGCCGTTTAAGAGCCGATGCATAAAGGTTTCCGGGAACGCGGCGAGCCACCCGCCTCCGTTCGCTTCCTGGCAACGCGCCAGCTCCGACACGATCGTATCGGCCTTCGCCTTGACCATGACATCGTTAGTCTGCGCGTAAATACGAGCCGCCGCCGACAGCCAATGCCCCATGAAATGTCCCCGCAGCTCGCAAGTGACGGCCTCCCAGCCCCAATGCCACTGTTCGGGTCCCTCCATACTGGTTGTGGAGGCCGTCGTCGTGCCCCCGTTGCCGCTATAGCTCCACAAGCCCGCTTCCATATAGAAGCCGCGGAGGAGGTTGGCATTGGTCAAACTCATGACATAATCCTTGTTTAACCGGAAACGTGCGGTCAGAGGACCCTCGCCAAGCTTTGCCCGCCCCGGCTCTAAGTTATAAAACTGCGCCATCATGGCAACCCCCTCACTTTTTTCATATCATATTATTATTTTAATATTTATAATTAAAGCAAAGAATAGACGGAAAATAAAATTACATATACTTTTTTCATCTTTATAATGGAGTTATAGAGCTTTAAGTTCAAGGAGGAGACCGGCTATGTTAGCTGCAGTACGGTTAACCGCGGACCGGATGCCGCTGGTGCGAGACATGGGATGGAATCAGACGGCTGCCGTCTATACCCATCCCGACCGGGTGCTGGACTACGATGTATTTTTGTTTGTGACGAAAGGCTGCATGCATGTGATCGAGGAAGGAACGGAATATCGGGTGCGGCAAGGCGAGCATTTGTTTTTGAAAAAGGGGCTTCGTCACTGGGGCCTGCCCGAAAGCGAAGCGGGCACCGCATGGTATTGGATTCACTTCGATGCTGCGGCGGAAGAGCAGGACGGCTATAGCGGCCGCTTGCCGATGCCCGAGACGGGCTACTATGCGCCAGGCCATTACGAATACCGGTTCGAGCTGCCCAAGCATGGCGGATTGCCCCTTCAACCTTCGCTCGGCGACAGGCTGATGGCGATGCTCGACGAATACAGGCAGCCCCGGCTGCACGGCATGACAAGAGCGAGCGTCCGGGCGTACGGGCTGTTTCTCGATATGCACGAGGCAACCTTATCCGACGAGGATGCCCAGGTTCCGACAGGCAAAATGTCGGCGCTGACAGGCAAAGTGATGGCTTATCTCGTCGATCATGCGAGCAAAGAATTTCAGGCGGAGGAACTGGCGCGTCGGCTCGATTTGAATTACAACTATATATCGACCGCATTTCGCAAACATACCGGACGGACGGTGATCGAGATGCATACGAAGCTGCGGATCGACAAAGCGATCGATCTCATGCGCAACACCTCGCTTAACGTTTCTGAAATTAGCGAACGGCTAGGCTTCAACAGTCCCTATTACTTCAGCAGAGTGTTCAAGAAGGTGACGGGCGAAGCCCCGTCCTCCTATTGGCGGCATTTGTACCGGGTGTAACGCTGTTAAGCATGCCGGCGCCAGGGAGATACGACTTCGCCGTCCTTTTGCAGGTCAGCGTGCCAGACAATAAGAGGCCACCCCTTAAGTCAATGATGACTTAAGGGACAGCCCCTCTCAACCGTGAACCGTTATTCGGCTTCGGCTAACCAGTTTTCCAATATCAATCGGGCTACCGCCGCAAGATTGGCAATCGTGATGGCTCCTTCGCCCGTCAAATCCGCTTTCTCAATTGCTTCCCAGCCGTCGTCTCCGCTCCCGACGCCGTAGTAACTTGCCATTAGAGACAGATCGGCAATCGTTACCCGGCCCGCTCCCGGAACCAGAGTAATGAGCTGTGCTCCAAAGCTTGCCGTCGCTTCATTTAATGCTTCCACAGCCTCATTCACCTGCGCCTGCGTAGAGCCCGCGCCGCCTCTGACCGCTTCCGCCGCAAGGACGGCGTCTCTCAGAGCCGTAATCGCCGCCGGCGGGTATTGACCGACCTTTCCGCCTTCTTTGGCACGGCCCAGCAACGATTGCGTCTTGGCAATGGCCGCTGCCAGTTCCTCTTTGTTCACCGCCCCGCCGGTCTCGCCGCCTTCAGGGGCATCGGTTCCGCTAAGCGCAACATCTTCGGCATTGTACATAAATATCAATCTTTCGTTTGTTGTAATATCCGGGATGTCCGTTATGTCCGACAGCTTTTTGGTTCCGAGCCGAAGCGTCAGGACGGCGTTACTGCCCGATCCGGCCGCATGCTGATAGACGATTCGATTGTCGTATTTGGGAGAAACCAGAAAAAACGGTCCTACCCCGCTGGACTGCAGCACGAACTTTTCGTTTTCTCCTATGGTCGCGGCATCGGCTTTTATTAGATTGTAATCGCCTGCCCGATCATCTTTTACCGACAAATAAGTATTGTTCCGAACCAGACGGATCGAATAAGTGCCGTCGTCGTTAGCGATTAATTGGTAAAATGGCGCATCCTTCTTCATGCCCTTCGTTACGAGCTCGCCGCTCGCATCCATATCATAATAAGAGTTGAGCGTTTCGGCGACTCTCTCGCCGTCCACGACGCTCCAGTTTCTCTGATACAGCGGCTCCCACCTTGTGCGCATCTGAAAGTATGGCCCGATCGCGTTTAACGGCTCGTCGTTGTAGTACGCCAAGGTGCCGAAGTTCAGATTGTCAAAATGAACCATCCCCTGCGGGCGCGCGGCCGCAGCCGCCTTTTCCGTCCATGCCAGATCAACGCCGCTGTTCGCCTTGCCGTAGAGGGCAAGAACTTGTTCGAACACCGGTCTCAGCTCGCCTCTGTTCAACCCGTTGTTTTCCCTGTCGAATCCGGTGCCGTAATACCCTCGGCTTGTATCGCCAAAAACGTTCGGCATCGCAACAAAAGGGATGTCCTCCTCGTAAAGCTCCTTCGAAAACAAGTTATATTTCGCCGTATATTCGAAGGCTTTGGCCAGCCTGTTGTCATAAAGCGAATACAGATCCTCTTGCTGATGGAACGCGATCAGACTGATTTCGGCCATATAGCCGATCGCCAGCAAGGCATGAGCCTGGTCGCGGCCCGTCTCCATATTTTGGCCCGATTCGTGTATATAAGCGAAGATAGAGCCGTTTACGTGAATATCCTGATACAAGGCCATCGCCCGGTCGAATATTTCCGTATTGTCGCAGAGTACGCCGATCGCCATCATGCTGACAATAGCCGCGGCATCCCAATTTCCGTTTGCAAGCATCGGAGCAGCCGCATCCTGAATGACGGGATATACGACATTGATCATCATATCCTGCAGCGCCTTGAAGTCGGCGTCGCCGTATCCGCTATAACCTCCATTGTAGTATCGGATAATTTCCGCCGCGCTGGCATATTTGTAAGCGTTGATGCCGGCTCCCAGGATCCGGTCCCGACCGTCGATCACTTTTAAGGCATGCGCCCATTTGCCCAGGATGTCGGCGGCATTGGCCGCATACTTGTCTTCCCCCGTAATGACCCATTGCAGGGCGTTGAAATAGGCCGCATTGCCGGCTTTCTCGAAATGGCCGATGTTGGCGGAATCCGACGGCGCTCCCCCGCGTCCGACATTGGCAAAAACGGTCGTTTCGAAATCAAGGCTGGACAGATCGTAAGGAACGCTATGCAGCAGCCGCTGATAATCGGAGTACCAAGGCTCGGCCTTCTCCTGAACGCGTTGCTTCATTCTCTCCAGGTCCTCCGCCGTCTGCAAAATACCGGGATGGCTAAAGATTCGAACCTTTACATCCGCCGAAGTTTCATACCCGCCGCCGTTGTATTCGACAGTGTACTCGTGAACGCCGATGCTCAGGTCCGACAACGTCGCGCTCATCCGGCCGCCAGCCAGCACGACAGCCGCGTCCGTTCCTGCGACATTGTAATGTGCCGGGTTTGTATCGCCGTTAATGGGAAGCCAGAGCAGCTCGGCGTCATCTCCGGATACCCGCTGGCTAACTTCCAGCAAATCGCTGCCCGTCACCTCTTCCAAATAAAAACGGTATTCGGTATTTTGAGCGGCCGCACCGCTGCTTTGCATGGCGTCATCCGTCATTGTTACATTAAAACGTTTGAAGTTCGAATCGTCCCTCATCGTGGACAAATGCGACCAGATCCGGTAATAGCCCGATTTGGCGTAGCGGTCGATATAAAATCGTTCGTTCCAATTCGGGAGGTTCGCCGACGCTTTGACCTCGAACGTCCTGTCCGTGCTTGTGCCGCTCGGATCGCCGCTCAGGATGTTGAAGTAACGATGGGTGTTGCTCAGAAACTCTTCGGCCGTAAAATAATGCTGGATCGTCAAGTATTTGTTATTGACCAGAGATCGGATGGAATACGCCGTTCTCGTGGCACCCGCCTCCGGCTCTGCGTGATCCACAGTGGCGAAGTAGTCGAGGACGTACAACGCAAATGCCGAAGCTTCGGCGGCGCTTCCCGTAAGCGACAGCTTTTCCGTGACGGGGTCCACCTTAACGTATTCGCCCGCTTCGTTTTTCATTTTGAAAATCATGGACGCGGTTTTGCTGTTGTCATAATAATTGCCCATGTCCGGTCCCGGAATCCGGATCGGCGCTTCCGCCAGGCCGTTCATCGCCGCCTGCAGCGCTGCCTGTGCCTGATCGACCGCCGCTTGCGTTGTGTTGTCTCCGCTTGCCGCTTTGGCTTGCTCGAGCGCAGCCGCCAATGCGGCCCAACTATCCGTCGTATATTCCGACTCGATGAGCCCATCCGCTTCGGCGATTAGCGCGCCGAGCGCCGTCTTGTCGATGCCGTCGTTGACGATGGAGATGGATGCGGTATCGCTGACGGTGGCCTTTTTGACGGAAGTGGCCCTGACGACGCCAGTTATCCCGCTTACCTCCGGCATCTCCCTCAGCTTCAGCTTCAGCGACGTATCGCCGAGATGCTCAACATCGACATACGGCTTAAGCGCCTGCGGAATATGCCAGTTTACGCGCTTGATGACGGAATCCGTCTGCACATTGGCCGTCAATACGATTTCATCGCCGACAGAGCTTAACGCGGATTTCCCGGCGCTCAGCGACATGGAAACATCATAAGGTTTGTCCGTAAACATCATGGCGCCGTAGTAGTTCGCCTTCCGCCCGGCTTCGTTATTGACCGTGCCTGCGCGCAAGCGCTTCTCCGCCGCTTCATCGATAACATCCGTTTCTCCGCCCTTGGACACGCCAGCCGCCTCGTTTAGATAATGGTTGCCGACGATCTCGTATCCGACAGCCCAGATGCCGCTTTGCGTTCTGTTTCTGTCGGAAATAAATGTTTCCGATGCCACTTCCTCGCCGATGGCATATTTGGCATTGTACACCGTGCCCGAGAGTAAACGATTGTCATAGGCTCCGTAAATATCAACCCCCTGATTCCAGGCAATATCCGCTTGCGTCGCAAGCCCCGTAATGCCCATTCTGGCATGCGGCTGATCGCGGCTGCTTTCCTGTTGCTCGCCGCTCGGGTAAATATAGCTCGGCAGACTACCCATGGACACGGCGTTGCCTTCTCTGTAAGTTCCGAGATACCGCTGCTTCAACGCGTCGTTAAATAAATCGATATCCTCCAGATAAACCGCCGCAGCCATGTTGAAGCCGCCGAGAATCGCGTCCCAGTTGCCGTTGGCCTGTGGATAGAAGTCGTATGTCTTGGTCAGCAGCAGGCGCAGGAAGCTGTCGAATTCGGCCATGTCCGCCTCCTGCCACAGGTCCGCTGCCGCAACATCCGGATCGCCATTATAGACATGCTTGATGATTTCGGCAGCGTTTACGAAATCCGTCGCTACAATGGCTATTCGGAGTTTGACATCGTTTCCGGAGCCCAGCGTCTTAAGCGTGGCGGCCCACTCGTTCAGCACCTCTTTCGCTTTGCGCCCGTAAGCGGCGTCACCGTCCAGGTAATATCGCAAAGCATAATAAAGCGCCTTGCTGCCGCCTCGCGTATATGCCGTGCCGCCGATATTGGGGCTGTTGTAAGGCCCCACGTCAAGCACCGGCTCCGGATTGACGGCATTGCTGTCGAACCAGGCCGCAGCGCTTGCCAGCTCCTGATAACCTTTGCCGTAAACGGTATCCGCATTGTCTTTATTAGCCTTGATATGATCCAGATCCTCCAGCGTAAACGCGATGCCCGGATGCTGGAAAACGAAATCGTCGTTCAGATAAGGAATTTCATCTTCTCCGACCATTTGATCTCCGATATAAACCACGTCGAAATAATCGAGGTTGGGGCCGTCGTAAACGCCTTGTCCCGGAGGCGCCTCCATGCCCAGAGTGACCGTATTCTCCCCTTTCTCCAGCCAGACGTTCATAAAGTTGGTATTCCAGGCCGTATTGCCTCTTACGTTGGCGTAACCATTATCCGATTGCGGCGTCAAGGATGTGTTGGCCGCAGGATTATAGCTGTCGTTGTATCCGGAAATATTGAAAATCATCCAGCCCGCCCAATGCGGGTCCATCGTATTCGTAAAATCCGGCTCATCGTCGTTGATCACGATGCGGGTATTTCGTTCGTCGCGGACATTGCGGTAACCGTCCGTCTTGGTTGCCGGGTTGTTGTAGCTGAACGCCAATTGGTAAAACCCCGCCGCCGGTACAACGACCTTCCAACTGGCTTGGTCCTGTCCTGACGGAATGGAGTTGTTACTCGCGCCGCTGCCCGTTTTATAGTCGGCGACCGGGTTGCTGAAATCTACAAATTTGTTGCCCGAGGCTCCCGTCAGGACAACCTCGTCGCCGGGCATCGAACCCGGTACGGTGTCTCCGTTATCCCTGACATAGACGTTGCCTGCCGATCGATAGTAATCCTCCGCTTCAACCCGTGCGGCGAAACCTTCGGGATCGAGCGGCACGACAGGCTCCCCCGTCGTTACGTTTACCACAACCGGGATTTGTCCCGATGGATGCGGTCTGTCGATATACAGCTGCGTCACGCTCCCGGCAGCCGTATTTTCCGAAGAATCGGTGTAAATATGAAGATTGATCTCTGTTCTGCCCGCCTTCAGCGCGTTCCGGAACAAGTCGGTCACATCCACTGTTGCGTTTGGCTGACCGGCTGGTACGTTGCCTTCTCCGGCTGACGCAAACGTAATCTGCGCCGTCGGCGAACCCGCTATATCGTTCGGGCGGTTGTTATAGGTAATATTGCCGGAGGTCCACTTGACGCCGCTGTCGGTCGACCAAACGGATTCGCTTTCGACAAATGTAAGGGTATTGGGATCATGCGATTTTCGAAACGCCAGCTCCATCGTCATTTCATCAATGTTGTACAAGCTAGTGTCAAAGGAAGATAAATCGAACCGGAGATAACCGTGTCGTCCTTTGCCGACCATCATCTTGAACTGAATATTGTTGTCGGTGGTGCTGGCCGTTTTTCTTACGGAATCCGGCGACGACTTGTCCACATACGCGCTGCCCTCATCCGTTGCAGCGAAGCTGACTACCCGAACCTCCGGCGCCGCCTCGGCCGCCGCCGCAGCGTTTGCCGCCGCATCCGGGGCAAGCCCAAACATCGGCATCATGAGGATGGGCACGCACAACAGCAATGCCAGTACCTGTCTTACATGTTTGCTCATTGTCGATCTCCTCTCCGAAAATGGTTAGCAAGAGATAAGTTGTGATGTAACAGGGCTGTCCCTGAGCCAGAATCGGCTCCGGGAACAGCCCTGCCTTGCGTTATTCGTTGTTCCACTCCTCCAGCACCATTCTTGCCAAGGCGACAAGCGTCCGGATCGTAACTTTGCCTTCCTCGTACAAGTCTGCTGCCGCTACCTCGCTCCATCCTGCCTGCCCTAATGCAATGCCGTAATAACGGGCAAGCACGGACAAATCTGCGACTGTCAACCGGGTTGCGTCGCCCGCAAGCGATACCAGTTGCTTGCGGAACTCGTCCGCCTTCCGATTCAGGTTCTGAGCGGCCTCGTTCACCTGTTGCTGAGTAGAGGAGCCGCTGCCGTAAATCCCCTTCGCATCGGCAATTGCCGCCGCAAGCCCCGCCTTCGCGCCGCTCTTGTATTGGCCGATTTTAACGCCTTCCACGGCCCGATCGTAGAGAAGCTCCGCTGCCGCGATCGCTTGCTGCAGCGCCTGCTTGTTCGGACCGCCCGGCGTAACGGGAACCGTCGGCTTCATGACCGCCTCGCGAAAGGTTTCCATCGCTTGCGCCAACGTGTTTATCGCCTGGGCTACGGCATCTGCGCCCGCCAATATGTCGGCCTGCACCGCTTCCGCGGCATCGATAGCCGCTCCGAGGGCATCTATGGCCGCTTGCGGATATTGGCCCGGCAAGCTTCCGACTTGCGCCCCCCTTTGGAGCTCCCGAGCTTCGGCAAGCAGCGTGTTCAATGCCGCTTTATCCGTCTCGTTTAGCACAGCCTCCCAGCTCGCGTCCGCAACATCAAACGACATGGAGCTGCCTGATAACGCCCCCGTAAATTCGGCAATTTCCATCCCGACCGCCCCTGGCAGCACCGTATCTTTTACTTTGCCGTGCAACGTCAGCAATGGTCCGCTCGCAGCAACGGCTTCTCCGCCTTGAGCGGCGACAAGAATAATCCGGATTTCGCCTTGCTCGGGCTTAAGCGCCGCCCCGGCGATCCGCAAGCCTTCATGCGTCGAAACGATCGCTCCCGCATCTAGCCAGTTGTTGCCCGATTGGTCGGCCGTTGCGGCAAATTCCACTTGCTGAGGATTGTAGCGCATAACAAGATCAAGCGCCGTAAAGCTTTCCGCATGATCGGACAAACCTGCAGATACGCTGAAATCGCTCTTAACGCTTAGCGATGCCGGTCCGTCAAGCCATGCTTTCGGCAGCCCGGCGAGCTCATCCATCGCCGCCTGTAATTGCAGCGCGGCCTCGTACACCGCCGCGCGATCGGCAGACTCATTTGCGGCAACCGACCGCGCCGCCTCCAGCTTCGTTTGCAGCGCCATCCAACTGGCTTGCGTATACGCCGCTTCATCCAAAGCCTCCGCATCGCCGATCAGCTCGAACAGAAAGCTTCTGTCCAGCTTATAAACAATGGTGAGCGTGGGCGCGAATTGGCCCGGGGCGCTGCCGCCGGATGTATATTCCTTCGTCAGCGGGTTGCCTTCGGCGCCGGCAGACGCCAGGAACAATGTCAGCTTGTCGCCCGTATTGGCTTGCACCGTATCCATAACATCCATGCTCCAGACTCCGGAAATGCCGTGATCCGGATAATCGCTGTTCGCGGCTACGGGAGCGGATGCCGAAGGACTGTTCAAAAATGCAACAATTTGATCCGCGCTGCCCCCGAAATAATCGTTTTTGAGCTCAAGACCCAGTCGGCCCGAAGCGCCCGGCTCCGCCCAGTCATCCCACTCGAGCAAACGCGCCTGGATGACGGCCGACCGCTGATTGCCCCGGAACATGGTCAGGTTCACCGATTCGATAGCGGAGTCGCTCAGGTCGGGAACGCCGTTAAACGTAAGGAGTCCGTATCGGCGCTGCGTTTCGACATTGGCCCCGCTGTTTAAAATCGTCAGCTCCGGGCCAATGCCGGAGGCGTTATCGTTGCTAAATCGCAAGGTCGTATCCTTTTCCACCTTCAATTGAATGATGCCGTCTTCGCCCACATAGCTCTTGAGCGTTCGTGCGCTCTCCAGCTTGCCGGGTTCGGCCGCCGACACATACAGCGATCCCGATAACGAGCCGATTTGCGCAATCCGCACCGATGCCGAGCCGCCCTCCGCAATCGCCATGCCAAGCGGCTGCAGAGCCGTTGCCGTCCGGTAAACCTTCGCCACGCTGCCGTCCGCAAGCCCCTCCACCGTAACGACATCGTCAATGCCTTCCGGGCGGTTGGATACCGCAATGTCCCCCGGCTCCGGAGCGTTTGACAAGGCCGGTGGCGAGACGGTGTCCGAAAACGGACCTACCGCGCCGTCCAGCGCAATCGGAGCTACCTTGTAATAAGGCGTGCCCTGCGATGGAGTCGCCGTATCGGTGTAGGACAAGATCATCGCGTCCGCCGCTATTCTCGTCCATGGGGAGTCCGCTGCCGGTTCGGATGTACCCGGCCGCAGCTCCGGATTCGTATCGCTCGCCGCCGCATCGTAAGTACGGTAAAGGCTGAAGCCGACAGCCTGCTTCGGTTTGTTCCAGCTTATTGTTAGGCTTCCGCCCTCCAGCTTCGCTGCCGGATAGAGGTTGCCCCGCTCGCTCTCCTCTACTCGGACATCGCCGAACTGCGCCGCCTCCGCAGCCGTCACGCCCCCATATATCGCATAAGGGAACGGCGTAAACAGCTTGAAAACCGCAATCCAGCTATTGCCGTCGCGCGAAACGTAAGCGTCGACGTAATGTGAGTCGTATTCTCTCACTAGTCGGATATACGGGTATTCCTCGGCGCGCAAGCCCCGCAACCCCGCATCGAACGGACTTGCTTTCACGTTCGTCCACATATGCCTGGAGTCGCGTGTGCGGTTCTGCAATACGAGATTGCCCTCTTCATCCGCCCCGAAATAAATATATCGCGCGCTAGCGTCCAGCTTGTCGCGCAGCATGATGCCCGAAGCCGCTCCCGAATGGTTGTCGATCCGGGCTTCCACCGAACCATTGCCCGCCAGCAACTGGTGCACGTAATGGAGCGAATCGTGAATGTCCCGGTCATAGATATTGTAGTCGTCTCCTTCGCCAAACCCGGAGCCGTTGCCGCCCGAGATGGCCACGACGCCGTCCGCCGTTTGGGACTGCCCCGCGGAGATGTCTCCGATGGCGTCGGCCCGCCACGGCGCCGCAAGCCCCGCGCTTGCCGGAACGGAAAGTTCCAGCTCGGCCCGCCACGAATCGCGGCCCATGCCGTTGCCGTTTACCGCCGCCACTTTGTAATAATAAACATTGCCGTTCAGAACGCCGGAGTCCCTGTAGTCGTTGCCGGTTACGCCCGACGCGACGACGGTATACGGACCGTTTTCGTTTGAGGCGCGTTTGATCGTATAGCTTTCCGCGCCGGCGGCTGTTTTCCATGTCAGGCCCGCTTCATTGTTGCCGGCCAGCGCCTGCACGAAGTCGACATGGCCCGGCTTCGGCGCGGGATCGAACGTTTCGTTCAACTTCAAAATCATGACGCTTTGGGCCGGTACCGTTACCTTGCCGTTTGTCGCCTGCACCCTAGCTCCGGATGCCAGATCCAATACGTCATTGCCGCCGTAATCCGCAGGCAGCTCCACCTCGAAGGATTGTTTGTTGCCGTATGCTTCGCGAGTGGAGTTAAACAACAGGAAGTATTCGCCGTATCTGGCGGTCAGCAGATCGGGATGCGCGGCGTAAGCGTGATCCGCTTCGAAGTTGTCGCGCGTCACCGTGCCGACGCCCGGCTGATACGTGATAGGCGCGATCTCGCCGGCCAAAGCTTGCGGCCGGTCCCCGTCATTGCGGTGTTGATCCTCAAAAAAGTCGGCCTGAATATTGTCCATGCGCAAATAATAGTCGTCGTATCTAAATATGCCGTTTGTTGCAATCTGCACGATGGAATCGTATTCCGGCGTCATCACATGCAGCCGCCCGTTGCCCGCGAAGCCGCGGTTGCGCATATTGAGCTGCCCCAGTATCCGCGTGTCTCCGTCGCGCATCGAGAAGAAGAAATTATCCACGTCGGTCCAGGCAAACTGCTCGTAATCGGCGGGGTCAACGCCCATTTCGTCAAGCTCCTGCTCCGAATAATAAGCAAAATCGGTCAGCGGATGCACGACGCCCGCCTGCGCGCCGTCGAACCGTTCAAACTCGGCTCTGCCTTCGGAAATGTAATGATAGGTTTCGGCCAGATGATAGTCGTATTTGCTTTTGCCCATAACGCTGTTGAAGTAATTAAAATATTGGTTGTCCGCGATTTGTTGCTGGGCATAACCGACGGCTTCGGCCGCGTACGCCCAATATTCATCCCACTCCGGCCCGCTGTAGCGCTCCTCGTCGCGCGCCATCGCCATCTCCAGCGAAGCGTAATGAAGCTGCTTGCCTTCGGTAATGCGGGTAGCGTAGCCGTAATTGCCGGGATACGCCGGATTGCGCTCGTCGAGCACCTGATTCATCCGCATCATGCGGTAGCCGTTGTCGTCAAGCGTCGTATTTCGGGTGTAGCCGCGAGCATGCAGATTTTTCAGCGCCATTTTCAAAATTTCATCATTCAGCGCTTCGTCGCCCGCTTTGCCCAGCGTCTTGTAGAAGTATTCCGGCAAATAGTTGGTCGCTTCGCCGTAATTGGCGACATAGCCGTTTTCCCTCGTCAAACCCGCTTCGGTAATCGTCGTAAAATGCTCGCCGAACGGCAGCCGTCTGACCAGCCTTCCGTTATCGTCCAGCTTGCTTCGGGCCAGTCCTTTGGCGACGATTTGCTCGAAATCTTCCGTAAACACCGCCGTGGCATCGTGCAGGAACAACGAGTGGTACAGATCCAGCTCTACCCCGCTCGGCCCGACCAGCACCTCCTCGCCCAGGAACGGCCTTACGCCGATCGCCTCCAGCAAAATCTGATGGCTGCGCTCCTTGCCTTCGAAAAATTCGGAGCCGATCATCCGCAGCCCCTCGTGCGCCTCCCACGCACCTTCGTACGTGTAGAACACCTGATTGTAAATGTAGGACAGCCTTGCTCTCGCAAAATCGAAATTGGCCTTCAGCGCCCGCTCCCACGCTTCCTTGCGGCTTAACGCTCCGCCGTCCCAATCAACGCCGGCCAGCGAATAACGCCCTTCCGTCGTGCCGGTCGCGAACGGCTGCTCCAGAAATGTCTCGAACGCCTCCCGACCGTAGACGGCATCGTCGGCGATGACGTTTTCGATCAAATACAACGCTTCGCCGAGCGCTCCGTAGTAGCCGCCCCAGTCGCCTTGATGTCCTCCGCGCTGCACGTTTCTTGTATTGGCATAATAATCTTTGACATGATTGTCGATCGTTTTGAAAATCCGCTCGACGGCTGCTTTTTTCAAAGCGGGCGACGCGGCGGCCGGACACCAGTCGTAGCTCAAGCAACCCGCGTAAAACTTCAGTTCGTCCTCATATCTGACGATGGACAGCTTGGCGGTGCCGCTTGCGTCGACCTTGGCCGACAAATTGTTGAACAACGCGCGTTGGCCGGCCGTATACCCGTCGATCAACGCTTGCTTGTCCGCAGCCGTTCTTGTATCCTCCGCCACGATATCGGCAGTGTCGACGGGACCGCCGAACAGACTGCCTTGCGTCTCGCCCGATACGTCCAGAAACGCCTGGGTATGCGTATAACCGCTGTAATACCCGCGCGACGGCTCCGTCACGTTCGCCAGGAAATCCTGACTGTATGTACGAACGGTAATTTCCGCCGCTTCTTGACCGTACGTCAACTCCAGCGGCAGCATGATCGTATTGTAATAGAACCGGTTGGGCAGCACTTTTGCCGTAACGCCCGTGCTTCCGCCCGCCCTGTAATTCTGATTGCCGATGTTGATCGCTTCGTAATCGCCCTCGCGGCGATAGCCGATTTGCTCGCCGTTGATATATACGATGCTTTTGTAGGACGAAACATCGTCGCCCCAAAACTTCATCGTAAAATAGTTTTGCTTGTACGGGTCGACCTTCATCGTAAAAATAAGTTCGCCGCCGCGTGCCAGCGCGGGGTTAAGCGGATCCGCCACCCGAGCCGTCTGACCCAGTCCGCCAACAATAGCGCGGGTTGAGGTTCCTTGGAAGCGATGCTCCCCCTCCGATTCGTCATTTCCGAAAATGATCCGATCCAGCAAGCTGCTCTGCGGCGCCGCGGGCGCCGCTTCCGCCGCCTGCTTCGCAGCCGGAAGCATAGGTGCAATCAAAGCGGCAATTAGACATGTGATAAGCAATCTTGACCAATATCGCATTGTTTCTTATGTCTCCTTCCTGTCGACCAGTTCTCAACCACCCAATGAAAGATAATCAAACGCGCAACAGCCGCAGCAAATTCAGAATCATCGTTGCCGCTTCGGCACGTGTTGCGGAGTCGGCCGGCATAAAACGGTTGCCGCCCTTGCCTTTGACCAATCCCGCGTCGGCAGCGGCTTGGACATAAGGTTTTGCCCAAGCGGCAATTTCGGCGGAATCGGCAAATGTCGGCTCGCCTCCGGCTTCGACTTTTGGCGCGGCGGCGCGCACGATCATGGCCGTCATCTCCTCCCGGGTAACGAGGCGCTCCGGCCGGAACAAACCATCGCTGTATCCGTTTACAATTCCGGCCGCGGCAACCCCGGATATATACGGTCTGGACCATGACGGCAATTGTACCGAATCGGAGAAAACTTGTTCTTCTGAGGAAGCCAGCCCCAGCGCCCGGGCAAGCATGACTGCATACTCCGCGCGATTAATCGACTTATCCGGTCGAAATGTTCCATCGCTGTAACCGGTCACCCAGCCTAGCTCCACCGCTTCGGCAATATCGTTTTCTCCCCAATGGCCTCCAATGTCGACAAGCTTGACCTCCCGCTCGCCTCCCTTCGCAATCTCGGCAATCCCCGGCTTATAACTCAGCATCTGCACCTGCGAATCGACAAGCGAAGCCTCCTCCAACCGGAATACGGCCTCACCGCCGCCGACCCTATCGAACCTCAGTGTCGCAAGCTCCGCTTCGCCGCTTACTCCGGTCACTGGACCTACTTTTGTATGAGCCAGTGTCAAATTGCCTCCCTTAACCAGCGGGGGCACCGAAAACCCCGTGAAAGAGCTTTCCGATTTCAAAAATTTCATCCGCAGCGGATCGTACGACACCTGCAGCTCAAATCCGTACAGATCCGTCAGACCCGAAGCGGAAATAATCGCAATAACTTCATCTCCTTCCGTCGTTACCGACATCCGGAATTGAGGCTTGTCCGCCGCTCCCGCCATGCCGGGCATCGTTACACACAACAACAGCGCCACGAGCCAAATCATCAGCTTGCGTTTCATCTGTACAACATCCTTTCATAGTTTTACAAAAATTTACCACGGCAAGCCTACGATCACAATGCAGCTTTTTTAACAGGAAACCGGTGTTTTTTAAGATCATGGCTTATAAAGCGATCCAAAACCAAAAACCGAAAATCCTGTTGGAATTTCCGGTCCCTGATTCATTGCTATTGGGTTGCCCGCCTGGGTGCTAGCCTTTAACCGCTCCCGACGAAACGCCTTTTACGAAGTACTTCTGCAAGGACAAAAAGGCGATCAATACCGGCACCAGCGACATCGTCGTGCCAGCAAAAATCATATCCCAGCGAGATGAAAATTCTCCGACATAATAGAACAGCTCCACGATCATCGTCTTTGTCTGGCCGGATGGCAGAACAAGCATCGGCATCAGGAAGTCGTTCCAGATTCCAAGTCCTTGCAGCACGACCATGCTGGCCGTAACCGGACCAAGCAAAGGGAAGACGATTCGCCAAAATATGCCGATCCGCGTACAGCCATCGATCTCTGCGGATTCCTCTATTTCTCTCGGAACGCCCTTGAGAAAGCTCGTATACAGCAGGACGCCGAAACCTACTGACCCCGCGATGTAGATCAGTATCGGTCCGCCCAGATTGCCGAACAGCCCCATCGTCTTGAGCTGCTTGAACAGCGGAATCATGTATACCTGGAACGGAATCATCATGCCGAACAGGAAAAAGATGTAGACGGCATTCGTCCACTTGCGGTTCGTCCGTTCGATCGCATACGCCGCCATCGGGATGATGACAATCATTGCGGCGATCGAGCCAAGCGTGAGGACCGCGCTGTTTAGCATCGCTTTCGGATATTCCGTTTTGGTAAGCAAATATTTAAAGCTCTCGGTATAAAAACCTTCCGGGAACGCAATGGCGTCACGAAGAATTTCGGAGTTGGATTTAAACGCCGACATGATATTAAAGAAGATAGGAAACGCGAATAGGATCGCAATGAGCAGCGTAACCACGAACAAAATGATTTGGCCGGATGTAATCGGCTTTTTCGCTTTTTGGCCCATCTTACATCTCCACCTCCCGTTTGCGAAGCAATCGAATCTGGATAAGTGAAATAATAAGAATCAGAATAAACAATACGATTGCAAGCGCGGTGCCGAAACCCTGTCGTCCTTCGCCGAACGCAACCTTGTATATAATGTAAGTCAACGTTTCCGTGGCAAAGCCCGGCCCGCCGTTGGTCATAACCGCAATTTGATCGAACAGCTTCAGGGAGTTGATCATCGACAACATGACGCATACGGTCGTTGCCCCTGCCAGAAGAGGGAACGTAACATGCCGGAATTGCTTCCACTTGCCCGCTCCATCGATGCTTGCCGCCTCCAGAAGCTCTTGCGGAATGCCCTGCAGGCCCGCCAGATAAATAATCATGTAGTAGCCCGATGCTTTCCAAACCGTTGACAAAATAATCGATAGCAGCGCAAAATCCGGGTTGCCCAGCCAGTCTGTCTTTATAGCGCTTAGGCCCGTCATATCCAGCAGTTGGTTTACAACACCGAAATTGTAATTCAAAATAATCATCCAGATAAAGCCCATAATAATACCGCTCATCAGTACCGGGAAATAAAAGATGCTGCGGAACAAATTGCGGAACCAGCGTACTTGATCCACAAGGATAGCCAGAACAAGCGCCACCACATTTTCCAGCAGAACAAGCGCGACAGCAACGATAATCGTATTGGTCAGCGCGTTATGAACCCTCGGACTTTCCCATATTTCCTTAAAGTTGTCGAAGCCGATGTAACGAACGTTTTCGCTAATGCCGTCCCAGGACGTAAAACTAAGATAGATACTGTTGAATGTGGGAATCATGACAAACAAGGTATATAGTACAAACGCCGGCAATATAAACCATATCGCGTAGCTCTGCCACCATCTTTTCTTTTTTCTGATTACTGCCGTGGCATTCATAACGCTCTCCTCCTGCCTCTTCTGAAAGATAACCTCTGCCGCCCGGCAGAGGTTATCCCGCATGTTGATCGCCTAAGCTGTTGGCTTTATTGTTGGTTTGCTTTCACGTTGTTGTCGTATTCCGTATCGGATTGCTGCATATATTGCAGAACATCGGCGTCGTTTACGACGAGGTCTTGCAACAGCTTGTAGAACCAGTTGCGGAATTGCGGCGGAATTGCGTTCTCGCCGAACCACTGGTTGATCATCATGGACTTCTCAACCGAAGAGTCCGCCATAAGCCGAAGCACTTCTTGCATATGTTCGTTCGTCTCGTAGGTTACTTCGGCAGCCGTCGTTGGAATGCCGTTGACGGTCGCCAGATACGGGCTGTATTGCGCCG
This sequence comes from Paenibacillus sp. MY03, assembly GCF_002165585.1. Taxonomy (NCBI): domain Bacteria; kingdom Bacillati; phylum Bacillota; class Bacilli; order Caryophanales; family Paenibacillaceae; genus Paenibacillus; species Paenibacillus sp. MY03. The sequence continues at coordinate 62,045 of NZ_MXQD01000039.1, forward strand.
GATCAAAGAAAAATTTGATAAACGCCGAAATCGCTTCTACTTTGTCAGCATCCTTGGCCGCTTCTGCGGAAAGGGACCATCCGGCAAGGGTAGGCAAGCCGTTGACGATTACGGAGCCGTCTTTGCCCGGCAACGCGTAGAAGCCGTATTCGAAGCCGGGATCAGCCTCCGTAATTTGTCCGAACATCCAGGGACCCGAATATAGCTGCGCAGCCTTGCCCGTTACGAGCATGGAAGCCGTCTGGTTGTCGCCCGTGCTCAGCCAGCCTTTGTCCACATATTTCGTGAACAGCTCCTTATAGTCGCTAATCGCTTGTACCATAGGGGCATCGGTAAAGCTCGCCGTCTTGGCTGTGCGTTTGGAGTTCCAATCCGGATCTTCCTTGTACACGTTGTTGATCAGGAAGTAATTGACCCAGAAGCCCATATGGAAAATATCTTTGCCGCCCGCTACAATTGGGGAAATTCCGCTGTCGAGCAGCTTATCCTGTATCGCGATAAACTCGTCGTATGTCTTCGGAAGCTCTGTAATTCCGGCATCGGCGTATGCTTTTTTACTGTAAATAATGCCGTTGGGCGCATTGCCTGTAAGCGGAGCATTATATTTTTTGCCATCATATTCCGGCAGGAAGGTAAACAGGCTGTGCAGCCCTTCCGGCAGCTCGGCCAGCTTGCCCGCATCCGCGAAAACTTTCGTATCGCGCATTTCCACCAGGTCCGGGAATTCTCCGACCGCGTCTTTTGTTTTCAGCCAGTCCAGATAGGAGTCGCTTGTCGTTTCGCTGATGTTTTTAACCGTAATGTGCGGGTTAGCCGTCGTAAAAGCGTCAATCGTTGTTTCAATCGCTTGTTTCGTAGCCGGATCGCCCGTTGCGTACGCTACGGAAATCGTCACTGGCTTATTGCTTTCGGCAGCATCCGTTCCTGCCGGCGAAGCGCTTGGCGAACCGTTATTCGCACCGGAATTGTTGTTGTTCCCGCCGCAAGCGGTCAGTACTAACGAAGCAGCCGTAACAATGGAAAATAACTGAAATAATGTTTTTTTGGCCATCTTTCTGTAAGCCTCCCTTTATTGAGTACCAGGTTGTAAGGATGTTGTTTTCCTTGATCTAAGAGTATCATCCGCCAAAGTCGTTATGAATGAAGTTTTTTAAGCCGCATATGCGGCTTATTTAAGATGTTTGGGGAGGATCGGCAATAATAATTGCACCGAGGTTCCCACATGCTCCATACTGTTGATCGTTAAGCCGTAATCCTCTCCGCATATCGTTTTGATGCGGTCGTGGACATTTTTCATGCCGATGTTTTTGCTTGGCGCCTTGGATTCCGCAAGCAACTGCTGCAGTTCCAGCAGCCTGTCCTCTCCGATGCCCGCACCGTCGTCGTAGATCGTTACGACCAGCTTGCTGCCGGCAACCTCCAGCGATACAAGCACGCTGCCCTTCCCGCCCTTGGGGCGAATGCCATGCTGGATCGCGTTTTCGACGATGGGCTGCAGCGACAGCTTTAGAATGGGGTAGTCTCTTCTCACCTCTTCGGCGATTTGCAGCCGGAGCTCGATTCGGTTTTCGTAACGAACGCGAATAATATAAAAATAGTCCTCCAGATGGTTCAATTCTTCCTGAACGGATACCCAATCCTCTCCGTAGTCGATCACGTATTTCAACTGATTGGACAATGCCAAAATCATATCGGCGACTTCTTCGTCATCGTTGTAGACGGCATTCATCCGAATGACTTCCAGCGTATTGTACAAGTAATGGGGACGTATCTGGCTTTTCAACGCGCTGAGCTCGGCTTGCTTTTGCTTGATTTCCGCGACGTACGCATCATTGATAAATATTTTGAGCCGATCCACCATTCGATTAAAGCCAAAGGCCAGCCTGCCAAGCTCGTCCTTGCCGTATCTCTCGATGTGCGTGTCCAGATTCCCCATTTCGACCTTATTCATATGCAGCAGCACATTGCGAATAGGGGCCGCGAGCCGCTTGGAGAACCAGGTTCCCATTGCCAGCAGCACGATCGAACAGACGATAATGGCGATATAGACGGTCGATTGAGTGGATGTCAATTGCTCGAACAGCCCATTTTTGGATACCCGCATAAAAACCTGTCCCTTTAGATAGGGAACCTCATCGCTAAACGTCAGATAACCGCTGTCGTCGGAACGATCCAATACGGAGATCGCTTCTCCGTCTGCCGCTTCCTTGCTGCTGTAGTAGACTTGATTGTCGCTGTCGAGGACGTAGAGCTCATCATCTCCGGACAAGTTCGTTTCCTGCAGCAGACTATCCAGCACCCCCGCGTCTACGTCGATAAAAAGACTTCCTACTACTTTAGGGTCCGGAGTCAGCGTGCCGGAAATATCGATCAGGTTGCGCGCGAACGTAATCACCTTCTGATTCGGCGCGTTGTAATAATATTCGCCATGGGTCGGATAGATCGACAAGTAGTTGGGACGCTCCTCCAGCGGCTTCAGCCATTGATCGATGGGCAGTTTATCCGCGAGAAGAGGTTTGCTTTGCTTCGTCTGATAATAAATCTTTTGATCCAGCGCTCTTACGAAATAGACGCTTCGAATATGCTTGTCGCTGTATAACACTGTTCTTAAAAACGCGCCGATAGGAACGCTGTTGATCTGCTCGAACTGGTTTACGTTAGCCGTCTGGTCTACGGACAACGTAGGCGAATAACCCTCGTATCTGCCTGTGTACATAAGTCTCGTTATTTCGTCGTAATCCGAAAAAAAGTTGTTGATATTATAGCTCAAATATAAGGACATCTGCTTTAAATTGTTGATCGTAAACTGCTGAACATGACCGCTGAATGCCTGCAGCGAAAAGATGCTAAGCGCAATTAGCGGTATCAAGCCGACCAGCAAAAACGCAGCCGAAAACTTTACAAAAATACTGTTCCACCACTTCCGCAAGATAGCCAACGCCTCCCACTCCCCGATTAATAAGCAAGAAAGCATGTCCCGCCATCCGCGCATGTTCCATATGCGCAAAGCGAAGCATGCTTCCATCCAACGTTCCTATCCTTTTATTGCCTTAATGCTTGTTTGTACTCTTGCGGCAGCTTGCCTGTCTGTTTCTTGAACATATCGCTGAAGTGGCGGGCGTTATTGTAACCCACCTGCTCCGCGATTTCGTAGATCATCATATCTGTATGCGTCAGCAGCTCCATTGCCTGCTTCATTCGCAGATCCGTAACGTATTGCTTGAAATTGCGTTTCATATGTTTCTTGAAAAAGCTGCTGAAGTAATACGGGTTCATAAACGCGATGCCCGCCACCGACTCCAGGGAAATATCTTCTCTATAATGCTCATCGATATAGGCCGCTATACGGGCTATTAACGTTTGTTCCTTGATCCCCGGCTTGTCGCCGATCCGATTGTACAGCTCCAGCAGCATATCGTATATCCCGTCGCATAAATCCTTGTAAGTGACATAGGTTTCCAGCCGTCCCTGCAAATGCTGGATGTCGAAGCCGAGGTCCGACATGGGGACATCCGCTTTCTTGACCTCTTGCACGATAAAGAGCATTGACGAAAAACAAGTGGATACGGCAAGCTGCCGGTTGCCGATCGTCGCGCTTTCGATTAATCGCAGCAGCGTTTGCATCGAAGCTTTCGCACCGGACCAGTCGCCCCCGGTCAGCGACTTGATTATGCCGGACTGGAGCGTAAACCATTCGTTTTCGCTGTCCTTGCGTTGCTCCAGCTTGCGGTACGGGATGACACGGTTCAGACCTTCGTAATAGGTCATCTCCAACGCTCTTTTTGCCTGATCGCCGGATTGCTTGAGCCCAAACAGGTTTCTTGCCGGTTCGCCCACGCCGACGGAAACCTTGAGTTTCAAATAGTCCGCTATATTGCGGCGGATGGCATCGGCCAACCGAAGCGGCACATCCTCCGAGGTATGGTTAAGCACGAAAATATGGGCTCCGTTCTGAATGAAGGAGTATCCTTTCCCGTATAAGCCTAGACTTTCTTGCACAATGTTATGAATGGCGAACTCCACCAGCTTCTGCGTTTGCGCCGGCCAGCGCTCGCTGTCGTTGCCCGAAGGGTCGATGCCGAGAATACCGATCGTATATAACGAATCATCCAGCTTCTCGAGCAAATACGGGTAACCCTCCGACTGCTCGGAAAACGTTCCTTCGGCAAGCTGGGCCAGCCATCCGCCCACTTCGTCGTCTCTGTTTTTGCGCTCCAGCAAGTTCAGCTTGTCCCGGATCCGCCCTTCCTCGTTTTCCTCCGAAATTTGGCCCAGCGTCTTCTTGATGACGGCCTCCAATTCCGTTTTTTTAACGGGCTTGACCAAATAATCGACCGCGCCGTATGCGACGGCGTCTCTGGCATAAGCGAATTCCTGATACGCGCTGATAAATACAACTTTGATCGGCAGCTGCCGTCGCTTGATTTCTTTAATGATGTCAATGCCGCTGAAATAAGGCATATTAATGTCGCTGATGACCACATCGGGCTTATAGGTCTCGATGGCCTCGAACAGCTCTTTGCCGTCGTAAGCATAACCCGCAATTTCCATGCCGTGTTGATCCCATGGAATCAGCTTGGTGAGCCCTTTCAATATGATCGGTTCATCGTCGGCCAGCACTACGGATATTGCCATTCGGCGACACTCCTTCCTCGTTCAATCATCTATACAAGCTAGTATACCAAGCGGAATTCAAGATACTCCTTCGAACTAAGCTATCGATGGGATGCAAGGGTAGTTTAGCACAGGTTAACAGGGGCCGCATGGGCTTTTTTTAAGGGATTTCAGCACTTTTTTTAGAACTTCCACCCTCTCCTAACGTCCGAACGCAAAAGAACCCGAAGGAAGTCTCTCGATCTTCCGTCAGGTTCCATATCTCCCTTGGTATGAGCGAGATCAAGAAACGGCTTTATTATTCCGTTTGCAGTCCGTGTTCTTGCACTCGTGGTAATTACCAATAAAGTCCAGTCGATGATCCAGCACCTTGAAGCCGTATTCCCGCTCCAGCCGCTCCTCCAGATCCGTCAGCCAATCCTCCTTGATCTCATCCAAAGCGCCGCATCTCTGGCAGATAAGATGGTGATGCATATGCTCCTGGCCTTCGCCGCGAAGATCGTACCTCGCAACCCCGTCGCCGAAGTTCATCTTGGCGACAACCTGCAGGTCGGCTAGCAGCTCAAGCGTCCGGTAAACAGTCGCAAGACCGATCTCCGGGAATTTCTCCTTGACGAGCATGTACACGTCCTCCGCGCTCAAGTGATCCTGCTCGTTTTCAAGCAATACGCGCACGATGATCTCGCGCTGCGTGGTTAGCTTGGAGCCATTCTCCATTAATGCTCGTTTAATTTTGTCGATCTCAGCCGAAACGTTCATTCCGCCCTGCTCCCTTCCAGCTCGTTATCTATTTAGAGGTTATTATGGGCTTTCCTTGTGTGTATGAGGAATCCTAACCTGGCAGTCCAATTATTTAGAATTATTCTAAACTAATGGTAGTCGATTTTCGCTAATAATGCAATCTCAAGTTGCGAACATTGTCGCCATATTCATCAATATGACATATATGGACCGCGCGTCTATTTATTTTATAGCATTAACGTCTCCGACTCAAACAAAATGTTTGTAATAGGATACGTTGTTTCTGCTACACCAAAAAGCCGACCTCTCGGCCGGCTTTCTTCGAATCAATTATAGAAGTCATCGATTGTTTCCTCAAATATCGGCTAACACCTGGTACCAGATGCCTCGTTTGGAATAAAGCTTGGACCGCACCTCATCCCAGCCGCCCAGATAAGAGATATCGAACAATCCTTCCGGAACGACAAATTGTCCGCTCAGCTCCTGCTTGACGTTTTCCCGAGCCGGCCGGAAGCCGTGCTTCACGAACACGCGCTGCGCTTCCTCGGCATGCAGAAAGGCGATAAACGCTTCCGCCACTTCTCTGGTGCCGTGTTTGTCGACGTTGCGATCGACTACAGCCGCCGGATTCTGAATGAGAATGGTATCCTTCGGCACAACGATCTCGTACGGCACCCCTTGCTGGATACGCGCCTTGAGCTCGTTCTCGTACGTTACGATGACGTCGCCCACGCCGTATTCGAAGGCGGCCATCGACGCCCGTCCGCTCTTGTCGAGCGATTCCACGTTGGAGTGAATGGATTTCAGGAATGACTTGGCATACGTCTCCGACTTTTCTCCTTCAAGTTCTTCGGAGCGCTTCAAACCTGCGCCGTAGATCGCGTTGATATCCCACTGCGCGCCGCCGGACGTCTTGGGGTTCGGATACAGCACCTTAACGCCATCCTTCGCGAGATCATCCCAGTCCTGAATGCCCAGCGGATTGCCTTCGCGCGTTCCCAAAACGACGATGGATTCCGTAATCATGCCGCCATCGCTGCCGCCGCGCCAATCATGACTGATGAAGCCGGCGTCTTCGATTTTGTCCAGATCACCTTCCATCGCCAGTACGGCGACATCGGCTTCGAAGCCGCCCGCGATAGCCCTTGCCTGCGTGCCCGAGGCTTCATAGGACTCTTGGAACACGAGGCTCTGGCCCGTTTCCTGTCGCCACTTCTCCTTGAAGGCCGGCAGCAGCTCCGCGAAAGCGTCCTTCACGACGGAATACGCGCCGATAACAAGCGTCACGTCGCCTTGCGGAGAGCCCGGCTCAGCCTCTTGCTCCCCGCAACCCGCCGCGGTCAGCAATGCCGTGGCAATCAGAAGAGATGCCAGAAGCTTTCTGTATAATGATGATTTGCGTTTCATCCATGCAACAACTCTTTCTCGTGAAAGTCGTTAGGTCGGCTTATAGCTAGATATGAATTGGCATCGGATCAACCTTTAGCGGATTCTCCATAATCCAGCTGTCGTCGTCGTTGAACATATAGGCGCGATGCACGAGTACCTGTACTTGCCCTCCCACTTGGAGCACCTCTCGTTCCAGGGATCGGTAGGTAATTAGCTTCGTATCGCCGATCGCAAGCTCTACCATCCATTCGCTTCCGCGAAAGTGCAACTGACGGACGGTTGCCGTCGTTGCCGCCGATGCGAGCTTGATCTCGCCCGGCTTGCCGTGCTCGATATATTCAGGACGAATGAGTGCTTTGGTGCCGGGTTGATCGGATAATGACTCGAAGCCCTTCAAAATGGATATATCCTCAACGATCGTGGACTCTCCGATAAAGCTAGCAACGAACGGCGTCTCCGGATTTTTGTAGATGTCCCAAGGGCTTCCCTTCTGCTCCAGACGTCCCTTGCTGATGATCATGATTTCGTCGGCTACCTCGATGGCTTCCTCTTGGTCATGCGTAACGAAGATCGATGTAATGCCGACGCGCTCGATCATTTCCTTTAGCCAAGTCCGCAGCTCCGTCCGGATTTTGGCGTCGATCGCCGCGAACGGTTCGTCAAGCAGCAGCAGTTGCGGCTCGGGCGCCAGCGCCCTCGCGAACGCGACCCTCTGACGCTGACCGCCTGACAACTGATGCGGGTAACGATGCTCGAAGCCCTTGAGCCCAGTAAGCTCGATGAGATACATGACGCGCTCGCGGATCTTCTCTTTGGAAAGCTTCTTGACCTTAAGACCGAAAGCAACGTTATCGTATACCGTCATATGCTTAAACAGCGCGTAGTTCTGAAAGACAAAGCCGATGCCCCGCTCTTGCGGAGGCAGATCGTTAACGCGTTGGCCATGGAACACAATATCGCCGCTGGTCGGCGTCTCGAGTCCCGCCAGCATGCGCAAAATGGACGTTTTGCCGCCGCCGCTCGGTCCCAAGAGCCCAATCAGCTTGCCCTTCTCGATGTCGAAGCTGACGTCTTTGACGGCGTTGAAATCGCCGAAGCTTTTGTTTAAGCCGCGAACCTCAATATGCATGGCTAATGCACTTCCCTTCTTTTCTTCGACCATTCCATCAGCAGCAGCAATCCGACGGATACCGCGGCCAGCACCAGCGCGATGCCGTTCGCTGCCACAACGTTAAAGTTTTCGACGTCCTGGTAGACCAGGGTCGTTGCTGTCTGCGTTTTGTTCATAATGTTGCCCGAGACGACCAGCACCGCTCCGAATTCGCCCATGGAGCGCGCCACCGTTAGTACGACGCCATAGATGACGCCCCAGCGGATGGACGGCCAGGTAACCTTCCAGAAGGTGTACCAGGAGTACGCCCCCAGGGTAGATGCCGCCTCTTCCTGCTGAGCTCCGATTTCCTGCAGCACCGGCATGACCTCGCGGACCATAATCGGAAATGTGACAAACAGCGTCGCCAGAATCATGCCCGGCAGCGCGTAGACGATATTGACGCCCATGTCGGCGAACAATGCTCCAATGACGGTGCTTGGTCCCAGTATAAGGACGATCATGAGACCGCCGATTACGGGCGATACCGCAAACGGAAGATCTACGATGCTATTAAGCAGTCGCTTAAGCCGTGGTCCCAGCCATTGTGCTCTTACAAGGTACAACGCCAGCATGACGCCGAACAGCGTGTTGATGATCGTAACGAGAACGACGATAATACCCGTCATCATCAATGCATGGATGGATTGCGGACGCGACAGCGCATCCCAGAAGCCATCAATTCCTTCCTCCCATGCACCCGTAAAAATTTTAACCAGCGGCACGATCAGCAGAAGCGTAAATATGACATAAGTCAGGATGATCCACAGTCTTCTCACGGTGTCGACCTCCTTGCTTGCAGCTGGTTCACGAGCCACAGAATCAGGAAGGACAACGTCAATAACATAACGGATACGGCTGCAGCGCCTTGCGGGTTATTGCTCTCAATCTCTCCGAATATAAAGACGGAAGCAACAAGCGTCTTGCCGGGAATATTGCCCGCAACCAGCACGACGGCCCCGAATTCCGCCAGCCCTCGGGAGAAGGCAAGCATTGCGCCGCTCAAAATACCGGGCAGCATCGTCGGGAAGATGACGCTAAAGAACGTCTTCGCCTTGGAGGCGCCGAGCGTGTAAGCCGCTTCTTCCTCCGAACGGTCCAGCTCCTCCAGCAGCGGCTGAATGGCCCGAATGACAAAGGGGAACGTAACGAACAGCATCGCGATGACGATAGCCGGCTCGTGGAACACGATCTCGATTCCAATCTTTCCGGCCAGCATGCCAATCAGGCTGTTAGGCCCCAGCAACAGAAGGATAAGTAAACCTCCTACCGCGGTAGGCAGTGCAAAAGGCAGATCGACGAGACTGTTCAGTATGCTCCGGCCCGGGAAGCGGTAACGGATCAGGACCCAGCCTATCATCGTACCGATCAACATATTGAGCACTGTGGCAATCAGAGCCAGCTTGAGGGTCAACAGTACGGCCTTCCAGGCCAGCGGATCCGAGACGCTTTCCCAAAATGGCGTCCAGCCGAGCGAGAAGGATTGGGTATATATCCCGACAATCGGCAGTACAATAAGACATAAAAAGTAGATCATGATGGCGCTTCTGAATCCGAAGCTCCAGGCTTTCCCCCGGAATATTTCGTTCACTGTGACATAACCCTCCAAACCATCGGCTCGAGCCGCAGGTGTGTTAACCATTTCATAATTACACAATTCCTATTAGCTTACTAGGTATTATAAATTTAGCATCCACCACTAAAGGAAGTCAATGGTTAATTACGAAAAACTGATCGGTTTAATAGCCTATTCTTATATATAAGTACGTCGACTCATCCGTAGACCCGATAACTCGAACAATTACTCTCGCGTGTCGGCGGCGGACACGGCCCCTGATACCACTGCACATAATCGCTCGAAAAGCGGTAGTTAGCGGACTTAAGTCGGCGTGAGCGACTTACACATTCGAAAAGCGGACGATTTACTTACTGACGCCTAAAAACGACGAAAAAGCCGGCGCTCAACGCGCCGGCTTCAAGTCTATTCGCCTTCAATATAATAGCGGCTCTCGCCTTCCGTGATGACCGACTGGCCTTGCGTCAAATCCGTCATCCACGCGATGAACGTGTCCTTCGCAGGCTCCTCCGGCAGACAGAGCACCGTCACGCGGTCGGTGAACTCCGTACCGCCCACTCGCGTACCGCGGCCGTGCAGCTCGTTCTCCAGCTTGCCGTACCACGTGTAGTCCACGTCAACGAACACCTCCCGATGTAGCGCCAGTTGGATCTCCTCAGCAGCCTCGATACCCGCTACCGCACCGTCCGTATAAGCCCGCACGAGTCCGCCAGCGCCCAGCATAATGCCGCCAAAATAGCGGGTGACCACTACAACGACGTTTTTAAGGCCTTTGTTTTTGATCACCTCGAGAATTGGTTTGCCTGCCGTGCCGCTTGGCTCTCCGTCATCGGACGCCTTCTGGTGCTGATCGCGCTCTCCGACCACATAGGCGGAGCAATTGTGCGTAGCCTGACGATGCAGCCGCTTGATCTCATCGATGAAAGCGACGGCTTCCTCTTCGGTTTCCACAGGTTTCGCGTAGCCGATGAACCGCGATTTTTTGATGACGATTTCTTTGCTGGCTTCTTGCCTGACCGTTTTATAGCTGGTTAAGTTCATTTGTTTCGCCTCCCGTCCCCGGGAACTACAGACGCGCTTCCAGCTCGGCCTTTTCCTTCTCGAAGCCCGGTTTGCCGAGCAGCGCGAACATATTGCGTTTGTAGGCTTCAACGCCCGGCTGATCAAACGGATTCACGCCCAGCAAGTAACCGCTGATGCCGCAAGCCTTCTCGAAGAAATACACCAGGTAGCCGAACGTGTACGGCGTCATGTCCGCGATGTTTACGATCAGGTTCGGCACTTGGCCGTCCGTATGCGCGAGAAGCGTACCTTCGAATGCCTTTTTGTTGACGAAGTCCATCGTTTTGCCCGTCAGGAAATTCAGTCCGTCGAGGTTATCGTCGTCATGGCCGATCGTGATGTGCTCCGCGACTTCCTTCACTTGAATAACCGTCTCGAAGATGTTCCGGTTGCCTTCTTGGATAAATTGGCCCATGGAGTGCAGATCGGTCGAGAAGTCGACGGATGCCGGGTAGATGCCTTTGTAATCCTTGCCTTCGCTCTCGCCGAACAGCTGCTTCCACCATTCCGAAACGAAGTGCAGGTTAGGCTCATAGTTGACGAGAATTTCCGTCACTTTACCTTTGCGGTACAAAGCGTTGCGCGCCGCAGCATATTGGTACGCCTCATTCTCCGCCAGGTTCGGGTTGCCATATTCCTTGGATGCGTCAGCCGCGCCTTGCATCATGGCATCGATGTCGATACCCGCTACCGCGATCGGCAGCAAGCCTACTGCCGTCAGTACGGAATATCGGCCGCCTACATCATCCGGAATGACAAACGACTCGTAGCCTTCTTCGTTAGACAGCTTTTTGAGAGCGCCCTTCTCCTGATCAGTCGTTGCATAGATACGTTTGCGAGCTTCTTCCTTGCCGTATTTTTTCTCCAGCTCCGCACGGAAGAAACGGAAAGCAATTGCCGGTTCCGTCGTCGTGCCGGACTTCGAGATAACGTTGATGGACCAGTCTCTGCCTTCCAGCAGCCCCAGCAGATGAGTCACGTAAGTCGAGCTGATGTTGTTGCCCGCGAACAACACTTGAGGGGTCTTGCGCTGTTCCTTCGACTGGATGTTGTAGAACGAATTCGACAGCATCTCGATCGCGGCGCGCGCGCCCAGATAAGAACCGCCGATGCCGATGACGATCAGCACTTCGGAATCGGATTGAATTTTGGAAGCGGCCTCTTTGATTCTAGCGAACTCTTCCTTATCGTAATTCGTTGGCAGATCGATCCAGCCCAGATAGTCCGAGCCGGCTCCCGTGCCGTTATGTAATTGGCCATGTGCCGCTTTGACCTGCTCTGTCAGGTTGTCGATCTCGTGTTGACCGATAAAAGCCAGTGCCTTGCTATAATCGAATTGAACGGTTTTGCTCATGTTTGCTAATTCCTCCTCTATGTAACTATTCCTTTAGAATATCGGATTAAAGCCCCGAATACAAGCATAACCCCCTGTTTGGAGGGGGCCTGCCATCCGCTTCTCGACTTAATAGTAGGGAGAAATCATGAGGTAAACGACGACGCCAGTGAAGCTGACATAAAGCCAGATCGGCATCGTCCATTTCGCGATTCTGCGGTGCTTATCCACTTGATTCGTCATGCCGCGAACGGCCGACATCAGCGCAAGCGGCACAACGACTACCGCAAGCACGATATGAGTAAGCAGCACGAAGAAATAAATCCCCCGAAGTATGCCTTCGCCGCCGTATTTGGTCGACTCCGTCAAGTAGTGATAGGTTACGTAAGAGACGAGGAACAGCGTTGTGGACAAGAAGGCCAGACCGATAAACGCCCTGTGCATTTTAATATTTTTGCGCTTGATGGCTACCAGCGCTACGACCAGCGTCAGAAACGTGAAGCAGTTGAAAATCGCGTTCAGCAGCGGCAGCATTTTAACGTCGAATCCGACTTCGCCGTCGTAGGCCGGCAAAAAGAACAGGATCGCGACCAACGCCACGATGACGACCGTTAATACCGTCACCAGCGGCGTGTAATTTCTTTCCTTCATGGATTGGAATCCCCCTATTGCAAGTTGGTAGTGATTGTTTTAACTTTAGCCCATTTTCATAAGGGAATACAATGTCGGAGTGTTGACGTTTATGTGAAATTGCGGCAAAAGGCCGCATCGCTATAACGATGCGGCCTCATCGGCTGACGCGATTACTCGTAAATGTACGAACAACAGTAGTCCGTCACTTCGGCAACCTGAAGCTTGAACTTCGTGTTGGCGGGAACTTTGAATTCGCCTTCGCCTTGGATATGGATCCATTCCGTTTCGCCTGGCAGGAGCACCTTAAGATCGCCGCCCAGAATTTCCATAATTTCAAGGCAGTCCGTGCCGAATTCATAGTCGCCGGGCAGCATGACGCCAAGCGTTTTCTTTGTGCCGTCTGCGAATACAACCGCGCGGCTTGTTACTTTGCCGTCGAAATAGACGTTTGCTTTTTTGATTACGGTTACGTTCTCGAATTGCGACATAATTGATCCAATCTCCTTTAGTCCTCAGCAGGCGTAGTATTTGAATAATGGCAGAGCGAAGCGGTCGGCGCCGTTCTCCTTAGATGCAGCGCGTTTCATACAATCCAAGTAGGCCGGGGAGAAATTCGTTCCAACGAACGAAGCCCTTCCCAGCCTCTCATATGGCTATTACAGTAACGCTTTTACCTTGCTTACAACATTCTCGACCGTGAAGCCGTATTCCTTGATCACGCGGTCGCCGGGAGCGGATGCGCCGAAGCGGTCGATGCCCAAAATGTCGCCTTGATCGCCTGTGTAACGCTCCCAGCCGAACGGATGCGCCATCTCGATCGCGAGACGAGCTTTTACGCCTGGCAGAATGACGGAGTCTTTGTAAGCCTTAGGCTGGCGCTCGAACAGATCCATGCTCGGCATGCTGATGACCCGAACCTGGATGCCTTCTTCCGCCAGCGCTTTCTGAGCGGCTACCGCCAGCTGCACCTCGGAGCCCGTTGCAATCAGCTGCGCTTGCGGCTCGCCGGCAGCGTCGGAGACTACGTAGGCTCCTTTGCCCAAGTTCTCGCGGGCGCCCGTTACGGTGCCTTCGAGAATCGGCAGGTTCTGGCGAGTCAGCACAAGCGCGATCGGATTGCCCTTGTTCTCTGCCGCGTAAGCCCATGCGGCGGAAGTTTCGTTGCCGTCTGCAGGACGGATAACCGTCAAGCCCGGGATAATGCGGATGGAAGCCAGTTGCTCGATCGGCTCATGCGTTGGACCGTCTTCGCCTACCGCGATGGAATCATGCGTCAAGACGTAGACGACAGGCAGATTCATCAGCGCGGCCAGACGGATTGCCGGACGCAGATAATCCGTAAAGACGAAGAACGTGCCGCCGAAAACTTTGATGCCCGTATGCAGCGCGATTCCGTTCATCGCCGCCGCCATGCCGAACTCGCGAACGCCGAAGTAGATGTTGCGTCCGTCGTAGCTGCCCGGTTTGAATTGCGTCAGGCCTTTCAGGTGGGTCATCGTGGAACTTTCCAGGTCGGCGGAGCCGCCGGCCAGGTTCGGCACGCGATTCGCTAGACCGTTCAGGGCGTTGCCGGAAGCAACGCGCGTCGACAAAGGCTTGTCCTCGGTCGTGTACGCTGGAAGCTCCGCGTCCCAGCCCTCGGGCAGGTCGCCAGCCGTTGCCAGCTCGAATTGATTGGCAAGCTCCGGATAGGCGTCCTTGTAAGCAGCGAACAGATCATTCCAAGCCGCGTTGGCTTGTTCGCCTTTGGCTTTTGCCTCTGCGAAATGCGCGCGCACTTCGTCCGGCACGTGGAACTGATGGTTCTCATCCCAGCCGTATACTTGCTTCGTGAGCTTCGTCTCGTCTGCGCCAAGCGGCGATCCGTGAGGACCGGCATGACCGCCTTTGCCGCCTTTGTTCGGGCTGCCGAAGCCGATGACCGTTTTCACTTCAATCAAGGTTGGTTTGGAGGCGTCCGCTTTGGCTTCCTCGATCGCTTTCGTCAGTGCGCCGAGATCGTTGCCGTCGGAAACGCGAAGCACTTGCCAGCCATAACCTTCGAAACGTTTTTGAACCGTCTCGGAGTAAGACAAGCTAAGCTCGCCGTCCAGGGAAATATCGTTGGAATCGTACAGCACGACCAGCTTGCCCAGCTGCAGGTGACCGGCCAGGGAAGCCGCTTCATGCGAGATGCCCTCCATGAGGTCGCCGTCGCCGCAGATGGAATACGTATAGTGATCGATGACGTTGAAACCTTCTTTATTGTAAACGGCTCCCAGATGCGCTTCTGCCATTGCCATGCCAACCGCCATCGCGATGCCTTGGCCAAGCGGACCCGTTGTCGCGTCTACGCCAGCCGTATGTCCGAACTCAGGGTGACCCGGCGTCAGCGAGCCCCACTGGCGGAAGTTTTGCAGCTCTTCCAGCGGAAGCGCGTAACCCGACAGATGAAGCAAGCTGTACAGCAGCATGGAACCGTGGCCTGCGGATAATACGAAGCGGTCGCGGTTGACCCACTCCGGATTGGATGGGTTATGGACCATGTCCTTGGCGAATAATTGGTACCCCATCGGAGCCGCGCCCATAGGCATGCCCGGATGACCGGATTTTGCTTTTTCGATGGCGTCGATCGCCAGCGTACGGATCGTGTCGATCGACAGCTGATCGATAGATTTTTGCGTGACAGACATTTGTGTTCCTCCTAATTTGTCATTCTCTGTACCTATCCAAAGCCAGGTTAAAAGCTTTGAATATTGTATCACCCGGCATTAATTGAATACAACCGTCTTGTTCCCGTGTACGATAACCCTGTCCTCGATATGCCACTTCACGGCGCGCGCAAGCACGACGCGTTCGATCGTCCGGCCGATTCGCTTTAAATCCTCGACGTTATCGCGATGTGTGACGCGCTGAACGTCCTGCTCGATGATAGGACCGCCATCCAGTTCTTCCGTAACGTAATGCCCCGTTGCTCCGATGATTTTGACGCCACGGTTGTAGGCTTGCGCATACGGCTTGCCCCCTACGAAAGCAGGAAGGAACGAGTGGTGGATGTTTATGATGCGGTTCGGGAACTGCTCGATAAACTTCGGCGAAATAATCTGCATATAGCGGGCAAGCACGATAATATCCGCTTTGTCCGCGACGATCTCCATCTGCTTGCGCTCCGCTTCCGCCTTCGTCTCCGCGGTAACCGGGACATGATGGTACGGGATGCCGAACGATTCCACAAGCTCCCGCAAATCGGGATGGTTGCTGATAACCATGGCGATCTCGGCATCCAGCTCTCCTGCGCGCCACTGCCACAGCAGCTCCATCAAACAATGATCTTCCTTGGATACGAAAACCGCCATCCGCTTCTTGCGACTGGCCCGGAACGTGTGCCACTTCATCTGAAAGCGGTCGGCGACCCGCGCGAAATCTTCTACAAGAACGGGAAGCTCCCGGTCCATGTCGTTTAAGTCGAATTCGAAACGGATAAAGAACATGCCGCCTTCGGGGTCCATCGTATATTGGTCCGAGGAGACGATATTCGCGCCATGCTCATAGAGAAAATGAGACACCGCCGCGACGATGCCCGGACGGTCCGGACAGGAGATCAGCATCCGGGCTCGTCCTCCTTGTCCTTTCGATAGTTTGGTTACTTGAGATGACATCGGATAAATCTTCCTTTTCTACAATGAATTTTGTTCCAAAAATCGGACTTTTTGAACAACCTCTTTAAGCCTTTACGAGCAGATCTTTCCCTGCAAACCATGCCGTCAAGCGCTGGTTCACTTGCTCCTCCGACAGCTCGGAAGATAACGGACCGTCTACTTCCAGCATGTCGTACAAGCGCTCCATCGGCTCGCGCGGATCGGCTTTTTTCGCCTTTGCGTCATTTTTGAGCAGCGTCCACGTATCGATGATAAACGATCTGGGATCGATCTCGTGCTTGCCGAAATAATGATGAAGCTTCTCGACGTCTTCAAGAAAACCTTCGCCAAAGCGCGCCTTCACATCACCGCGCAAAAGCGCAATCTCGGCTTCGTACATTGGCCGTTCCTTCTTGTCGACTTTGCCAATCCACGGCGTCTCCAGTATAAACGGCCGTCCCTTCAGAGCGTCGTGGCGGATAATGTTCGAGATCGCTTCGTGCCCCAGCCAGCCTGCGCCGATGGGAGCATGGCGGTCTTTGGACGCTCCCCGCGGATTTTTGCTGTCGTTAACGTGTACGACTGCGACGCGATCCAGTCCCACGATTCGATCGAACGTCTCCAGAACGCCGTCCAGATCATGGACGAGGTCGTAGCCTGCGTCGTGCATATGGCAAGTATCCATGCAGACGGTCAGACGATGGTTGTCCTTTACCTTCTCGATAATGGCGGCAATCTCCTCGAAGCTTCTGCCGATCTCCGTTCCTTTGCCGGCCATGGTCTCGAGCGCGATATTGACAGCCGTGCCGCTTGTTCCCGCGAGTACTTCGTTTAATCCCTCGGCAATCCTGTTGATGCCAAACTCCGCATCCTTGTCTGTATAAGCACCTGGATGAAGGACGATATTGCGGACGCCGATCGCGTCCGTACGGCGAATCTCTTCTTGCAGGAAGTTTACGGCGAGCTCGAACGTATCATCCTTGTAGGAGCCCAGATTAATAATATACGGCGCGTGCACGACGATCTCGCCGATCCCGGCTGATTCCATCCTTGCCTTGCCTTCTTCGATGTATAATGTGTCGATGGGTTTGCGGCGCGTATTCTGCGGCGCCCCCGTGTAAATCATGAACGTGCTGGAACCATACGAGATTGCCTCTTCGGCTGCAGTCAACAGACCCTTGTCCGAGAATGAAACGTGAGAACCTATTTTCAACATTGGCTTGAACGCCCCTTTCGGTTGATCAAACCTTATTTTACAAGGAATGTCGAAATAAATCTAGTAACGACCTTTGAGCGAAACTAAAGACTTTAACATTCAACTTCCCTTTAATTACACGGAAAGTTGGAAACCGTGCTTTTTTGTGAATCGCAAGATATTGGTATCAAAAGCAAGGACTTGGGTCTGAGTTGGGGCTGACTATTTTTCAAAAAAAATCTAGGGTAGATACTAATGGATAAGTAAAAGAGTCACAAGTGGATAGCACTGTGACCCTTGCTGTAATCATTGTTAACTATTTTCACATAATTCTGAGACCGCTGTTCTATCCTCCACTTTTCACGATCGGAAAACCTGAACTTATTTGGAGGGCGTTTTGAACCCGACACTCCATAGCGTTCAATAGCTCCACCCCTATCAGTTTAGTTGCATGAAAACCTCTGCCTTAGACAGAGTCTACTCAATAAATTTCCAACTTCCTTGATTATTCCCAACTCTGTTTAAAGGAATCTGCAATATCTTAACTCTTTGTTGACATCCATATTTTAAGCGTTTTGGAACTTGCAGAGTCAATAGAAACATATGGGGATTCTAAGGTGGAAAAAGCAATTAAATCTTTTACATATGATCCTGCACAACCAATCTTAATCCAATTAGCAAAAAAAGATTCAAAATCTTTCCCTAATCTCCACCCGTGATACTGACCTTCATTAGATAGAAAAATGACTTCCCCGACATTGTATTTTAAATCAATTGCATAATAACTTCCCATTCCATCTCGCGCAAAAACAAGTGAATAAGCCCATTGTTGCTTATATTCATCGTCCAAATAATCTAAGTCTTCTCTCATACTATTGTAATCCACTAATTTGTCCAGATCCCAGAGGCCATCATCTAAGAATCCGCCTCCCTGTATTTTCAATTCCGATTCTAATTCACTCGTAGCATAGTATTCTTCATTGTTTAACATGCACGATTCGTAATTCAGTAAGTATGCATTTGATTCAGGAACATACCAAAAGAAGTAAACCCTTTTAGAATATGACAATAATACACGCTTAAATGAATCAGGAATGGTTATGCCCAACTCCTCTTCAATCTTCGAAACTTCCTCTTCCGTCGATTTACCAGCGATTTGTACATTGCCGCTTCCATTCCGCTGGATTGAAGCATCTATAGCTATTTCCATGCTTTCCGTCCAATGAGAATAATCTATATTCCCATAAAAATTATTACTATTTGAGGTAGATATCACTTCTTTTACTCTTGGCTTATATTCTTTACCTTCAAAACGTACCCAGTGCGGGATTTCCAATTCATCTTTCGGCATTTCAAATTTAAAATGTTTGTTCTCCTCTAAAAACTCAATGCCTTTTGCGGTAATTTTATACTCAACAATATAACCAAGTCGAATTTCTTTTGAAGATTGGATAAACCCTTGCTTAACAAGCAGTTTTAAAAAGTTATTGTATTCATTACTATCCATTTTATAGTACTTTGAATTTGGCGTTATACCTTCTTGAATTCTGTTCAGTAGATTAAATAACAGTCTCATTTTTAATACCCCCATTTAATGATTGAAGCAAGTGAAATTCTCGAATAATCCTCATAAATTTATTGCGTACTATCGCCGCTCTCTTCCATTTCGGAAGATGAGCGGCGATTTGTTATATAGACGAAGAGGTTCACAATGTATTAAGATTCAGCTGAGAGCAGGTTTGACGAGGATAACCTAGAAGGATAGAAAGTCTCAACAAAGAGGTCCAGCGACGCAGATGTCAGGAACATGCTTTTAGCAATTATTAATTAGTTGCATAACAAAATACAAGTGTGCATCGAATAGCTGTTACCGTATTCATGGAAAGTGTAAGTGGTGTAAGTGGTGCTAAGGCAGGTGCTAATTATTTATCAGCCCTCAAGAACCCTTGATAAATCAAGGTATCTTCGACTAATGTCGAAATAAATCTAAGAATACGCTATAATTCATTATTGAGGTGACATAAGGTATGAACGGAACGCCAAGCTGGTTTATGTATTTTATCGTTTTCTGGGCGATCGTGATGGTTATAGCCATGTCCGTTGGCGGCTTCTTCATGTTCCGGAAGTTCCTGAAGGTGCTCCCGATGAGGGACGGAAAATCCAAGCTGGATTGGCAGAATTATTGGGTCGAGCGCAGCCGCAGCATGTGGGGCGAAGAGTCGAAGCAGTTCCTCGATGAGCTGGTATCGCCGGTGCCTAATGCCTTCCGCGACATTGCCAAACATTCCATCGCGGCCAAGATCGGTCAAGTCGCAATCGAACACGGAGCGAAGACCGTTACGCGCGAGCATTGTATTGAGGGCTACATACGCGCAACGCCCAAGCGCGATTATCGGATCCTCATGTCGTTCATGGAACGCAAAGGCATCGACTACAGACCTTACGAACATTTGATTAACAAATAGTGCTGACGCACTTGGCGACTACCCGCCAATAGATGTATTGTTTCAGTGCCGTCATGTCCGGTTAGACATATTTATGCAACCCCGCCACCCGCTCGTTCGTCTTACTATCGTAGGAGGTGGTTCAACCATGAAGAACAAACGCAGAACAAAGACCGCTGGAGCAGCCGCAATATTGATGGCCGTCATGCTTACTGCATCGGCTTGCGGCGCCAACAATAACAACGCAGGTCAAAACGTGAACGGCTCGCCCGAGCCCGGTATTAATGACCAATTGCCTGAGGAGAGCGGCATTCAGGATCCAGGTTCTATCGGCGACGACGAAGAGACGAAGCAGCCCGAAGAGTCCGCTCCTACTACAGGGGGCGGCACGGATCCGGACGCTCCGGCCGATATCATTATTAGCAACGAGGGAATTTATACCGGCCAGAACGATTCCAATTCCATTGAAATCAAGACAGATGAAGGCGCCGAGACGTACCAAATAACGGAGGAGCTCGCATCCACGATCGAGGCGCTCCAAACAGAAGCGCCCGTCGCATTCGAATATACGGAGAAGGTCATTGACAGCGAACAAGGCATCAAGCAGCTGTGGCTGACGAAGATCGAAGCCAAATAACGGCCGGGGGAGTGACGGGGGATGAAGGTTGCAATAACGGGCGGGACGGGGTTTATCGGACAAGGTTTGACCGATGCTCTGATTGGGCGTGGCGATACGGTTTGGATTATTACACGGCGTGCTGCCGCGAAGCAACCCGCCGGCTCCGGACCGAGTTACGTAACCTGGGACATGCTGGAGCGGGATCCTTCCATCCTGGAAGGAATAGACGCCATCGTTAACCTGGCAGGAGAGAGTATTAACCAACGTTGGACGAAGTCGGCCAAAGCCCGTATCATGGATTCCCGAAAATGGGCTGCGGCCCGAGTCGGACGTCTCGTCCGTTCGCTCCAAGATGGCCCCTCCGTCGTCGTTAATGCTTCCGGGATATCCGCCTACGGCAGCTCGGAAACGTTAGTTTTCGAGGAAGACAGCCCAACGGCCGTGACCGACTACTTATCGGAAGTCGTGCGCAGTTGGGAAGAGGCCGCAGACGCCATTCCCGCGAAACGTCTCGTAAAGCTGCGAATAGGGTTGGTTCTCGCCCGCAAGGGGGGCGCCTTCCCGTTGATGCTTCTTCCTTACCGATTGTTCGTTGGAGGCCGCGTCGGTTCAGGCAAACAAGGTCTCTCCTGGATTCATATCGACGACATGATCGGGCTCATCCTGTTCTGCCTGGATAATGACGACATAAAAGGTCCTGTCAATGCCTCTGCTCCCGAACCCGTCAGCAACGACGAATTCGGCAGGGCAGTCGGAAAAACGATCGGACGGCCGCATTGGTTCCCGCTTCCGGCAGGACTGATGCGAGTCGGGCTCGGGGAGATGTCTACGCTTCTGCTTGACGGACAACGCGCGCTTCCCGTCAAGTCGACCAAGCTGGGCTTCCGCTTTCGGTATCCCAAGCTGGAACAGGCGCTCACGCAGCTTCTCGTATCCCAATAAGCCAGCCCTCCCCAGGGCTGGTTTTTTCTAGCCCTTGCCGAATTGATAGGCAGGTCCTTTGTTTCCCGTTAACTGTATCGTATCGCCGACAGCTAGCGGATAGGATTTGTAAGGCACCATCATCGTCCCATTAAGCAGGCTCCCATTCCTTGACCCCAAATCCTTGGCGACATGACAGCCTTGCTCTTTCACAATCTCCAGATGCAAGCGCGATACCCCGTCCGCCTTCTCTTCGTAGCCATCGCCTCCGCTGCCTCGCCCGATTCGAAACACTTCCGACGAGATCGGAATCAACTCTTCCTTGCCATTCCACCGCCGCCTTAGCAGCACATCTGCCGAAACGTGGCCACCGCCATCATTCGCTTGGTCAGCATCCTTTCCGCCCAGGACAGTCGTCGGGGCAAGCAGATCGTCCATTTTCCGCTGTTCGTCCTCCGCTTCTTTTACTTGAGGAGGCAATGCATAGCTTCCCAGCGAGCTGGTCGTCACGCCGTCCTTGCGATCGTTTTCGTCTTGCATGCTCCATGACTCGCTATGCGAGTCGCCTGTCCGCCAACGTTCTCCCGTACGCAAAGGACCAGAATGCAGCTCAAACGAGGCTGCCATGTTCTCCCCTTCCGGCACAGGTGCAGACGGTTCCAGCAGCATGCCGGCTCCCCTTCTCCACATCCATAGCACGGCGGCCAATAGCAGGACGGTCAGACCAAGGCTTACGAGCATCGTCTGCGTCGTGCTATAACCAAGATAAACGAAGCGCCAAATACATGCCGTGCCCAGTACCCCTCCCGATGCAATCAGCCAGCGCTGGCTTCCTGATTTCTTGGCGGCTGCTTCGCCGCTTTCAATAAAACTCTCATCGCCTTGATCGCAAGATTCAATAGATTCATTAGTTGTAATGGATGAATAGCCGCGTCCCCGCCCGTGCATTGAATCCTCCCGTTCAAGAGCGCTCCGCTCGAATATGCGAGAGGCTTGCATTCGGTTACGGGTGCTGCCGCCCATATCATCCAAGTTTTGTTTAAATTCATGTCCTCTTGTTATCCCATCATTGCCGGACGCCGCCTCTGGCAACAGATGCTTGCTGCCGAGCTTCTCCATCATCAGCTCCCTAAGCTCTTCGAGCGGCCATCGATTGCCGCCGAACATCCTCAGCACTTCCTGCAAGCCTTCACCGTCCACATGCTCGATGTAAGCAGACCATCTGGCTACCATCGCTAATAAATCATCACCAGCCGCACTCTCTTCCTCGCGGGCATGCAGCGGTACATAAACAAACGAAACGTCTTCAATATTCTCCCCGACAAATAGAAAGGTATCGCCAAGCATGCAACCTTCAGGCCGAAGCATATAATCTCTGCATTCCAACAATCCGGAAACGACTTTGTGCAGCAAACCATAGAATTGATCCATCGCAAGGGGCTGCTGCTGCAGCCTATGGATCAGCATTTTCTTGCCGTTCAGCGCATAACGGAACGTGACGTTCCCGTCCATCTCCATCCATTCCATTGGCAGCAGACACGGCACGTTTTGCGATCTCAGCATGTTGATTTCCAGCTCGTCCAGCTCGGATCTGCGGATGCCACCATCCTTGTCGAGCGTCATCTCGTGGCCTCGCCCGTTGACGAAATCAATGCGATACGGCTTCAACACGATCCCCCCTTTCTTCAATAACATGATGTTACGTAAGCGAAGGCCAGACCAGCGCAACAGCTGGCACAACGGCAAGCATGAAGGGCATCCGCAGGCGTGAGCGGACTTTCCTGGAGCCCTTCTCATGACTCAAGGCAATGGCCGATTCAGCATCCGACTCGGTCAAATAACGGATCGCTTTTTTTATCGCAACCGAAGGGAGCATTCGTCCTGCGAGCAACAGAAGACCGATGATCCCTGCGCACACTATGGAGGCCATCATAAGCTGCAGAACGGTCCCCACGCCAATCCAAGCGCCCGCCGCGCCGAACAGCTTGACGTCTCCCGCTCCTATGCCTCCAAGTGCATATAGCAGCAGCAAAGGCAAAAATCCCGCCGTTGCCCCCCAACTCGCGGCAGCGAGCCCTGCAACACCGTTTATCGAAACATGATACAACAAGCCTGCAACGAAGAAGGCAAACGTGAGCCAATTCGGAATCCTTCTCCACCTCATGTCGGTTATAAACGCCGCAAGCAGCAGCAACAAAAAGGCTGCTAAGGCAAAGCTTGTGCTCATGTCGGCCCTCCTTTCTCGTACAACGATGGAAATGAAACTAATCGCCCCGGTTTCGTTTCTCGACCAGAAAATGTTTCGACACATTGGATGCCGCATGCTCCCCTTCCGCAGTCACGGTCAATTTCCAAATGCCCGGCGTTGTATTGCCCGACACATGCCAAGTCCAGGACACAAAACCTTCTCCATCCGCGGTGGCATCTCCAAGATGCTTCGCCTTGCTGGCGCCGCTTTTGTACATAACGCCTAATGACACCGGTTGGCCGGGATTCGTCAGTACGGTCACGGTCGCCTTCTGACCGGGGCGAAGCGGAGTCGGCGTAATGGAGACGATTTGCAGATGTGGGCTTTCATTACCGTCTCCACCGATCTTCGAGCCATAGGCAGCCGCCACCGCATCGCTAATCCAAACCCGCTCGCGAACTTGTTCCTTTATTACGATTTTCTTCCCCAGCAATGGCATCCTGACAGGGAATTCATATTGAATAACGACGGTTAGATAAGCGTCATTCTTGTTAACCAGATCGGGAAGCATAAGCTTGGCCAATCTCAGTCGTTCCGGACGAAGGACCGTCTCCGCCGCAAACCTTCGGGCAAGCGGCTCGATGGTGCTGCGTCCCAGCTCTGTCGCAGCAAGATCTACAAGCGGTCCCCAATCGCCGCGAAGCGCCGAGCTTGCCAGCTCGCCAGCCGGCCGAGGCAGCCATTCCGCCGCCTCGGCCGCGACTTCGCTCCACTTCGGCAGCTCATCTTTAGAAGCAGCCGGCGCCGGCTGCGACGGTTCCGCTCCCTTTACGCTGCCGGCGATTCCATCTACGGCAAGCTCAGCCGGATATATATGCGAAGCCAAACTGCGGGCTGTCTGCGAAGCCGTCTCATGTAACGCCATCTGTGCCGTGCAAAGCATGATGGGCAGCACGAAAGCCATCAATAAAAAGATCAGAAGCGGCAGCACGATCGCCGCTTCGACAACGATGGAGCCATGAGTTTTGCCTCTCAATTCGAGAAGCAGCTTCAATATCTTCGCCTGTTCAGTACGACCAACCCACCGTCTCGGAGCTTTCGAAGCGACCATCGTTCACCCTCCCCCTCAACAAACCAAGCCTGCCAATCAGCTTCGTTGCTCCGGGGAGAAACCAAAGCTTTATAGAGATCGACGCTTCGCCTGTAACGCCTGACGGTACCTGCGCCAGCACCAGATCGCTGTTTTGCTCGATGACGGCGATCATTCGGGACAGCCTCTCCTCCTCCTTGCCTCCATGCAGAAGAGCAAACAATCGCAAATAATCCAGATAGCCGAGCTCTACCTTCGCATATTTCGATAATGGCGCGCTTCCTTTGCGGGCGAAGCTCAGCATATCCTCCGCCGTCTTCTCCAGCCCATAGAGTATAGCCCCGGACAATATTAACAGCGGGTGCCCCAGATTTTTGCTGACGATCAAGCCTTCCATCGTACGAACAGCCAGTCTGACGCCGAACAGCTCTCCATATGCGGCAATCAGATTGCCTATAGGATCATGGAATCCATACAGCCAATATTCCATTTCTTGATTATGGAAGGAGGCTGCTTCCGCGATCCCTTCGATGTCCCCATTCTCCATTAGATCCAGCAGCAGTTGAGGGGCAAAGTGGCTGAATCTGTCCGAAGCG
Organism: Paenibacillus sp. MY03; assembly: GCF_002165585.1. Taxonomy (NCBI): domain Bacteria; kingdom Bacillati; phylum Bacillota; class Bacilli; order Caryophanales; family Paenibacillaceae; genus Paenibacillus; species Paenibacillus sp. MY03. The sequence goes on from NZ_MXQD01000039.1 coordinate 87,213, forward strand.
TATTCCCCGTAGTAGAACATATCGCGGCTCTTTGCCAGCATGTCAGACATCCCTGCAAACAATCCTTCCATTTGCCCTGTCGAGCGCTCCACCGCTTGATTGGCATCCTTGGCTTGCGACCATCCGGTTCCGGCGTTATTCCCGTCCTCTTGCTGCTTCTGATTAAAGAGCAGACTGTCCTCGTAACGCGACTTCACCGATTGGAACAGCTCCCGATGCTCCGGCAAATCCCGCATGCCGGCCAGACCGTTCAACAGCCTGCCTGCATTCTGCCAAGCTGCAGCGGTTTTGGCTTCCGTTTCCTTCAGTTGCTTTTTCATATCCGCATCCGCAAGCTCCGTCTTCCGTTTTGCCAATAACGAAGCTTGTCCGGCATAGACCGATTCATAGTGCTTAACGGCCAACTGTATCTCCGTCACGCCTTCATTCAGCAGCCTTGTCGCTGCGGCAGATCCCGGCGAAGCCATCGCACTGGACAGCCTGGACAGCAGCTGCTCGACCTCGCTTACGATTCCCTTGCCGCTCGTCTCTTGATCACCCAGCTCCTGCCGGTACGAACTCCACCAGCCTTCATTCCGTATGAGCTTATCGCCGCTGCTGCGCACCTCCTCCAGCTCGGAAGCGGCCGTCCCTGCGTCTGGGTATGGCTCTGCACCGGGCACATCCTTCCCGCGAACCCCGTCATACCCGCTTGAAGAATCAGTACGGCTATTTATGCGGATCATCTCGTCGTTGACGGCCTCCGCCTGCTCCAGCTGTCGTCGCGCCCGGGATAACAGCTCCGCGTGCTTTTGCTCCAATGCCGTGCTTGCCGAGCGAAGCCGCCCAGCCAACGAAGCAGCCTCTTCCTCGAATGAGGCGATCCCGTCCCCATTCTCCGGCTCATCAGCTCCGTCATCCTGTCCAACCTGCCCGGCGTAAGCGGCAAATCGCTTCAGCAGCGACTGGACCGTTCCGTTATGGGCGGAGTTGCCGCCTAGCTTCAAAGCAGCCTTTCCGGCAGGCACAAGCGGTAGAGCCTCGCTTCCCGCTACGATGTCCGCCGCCTGCTCCTGCAGCAGCAGTGCATCTTCCAGCAGTTTTTCTCGCTTCTCGTACAGCTTGCGCAGCTCGTCGAGCTTATGGAACGTCTCGCCGCTCTGCCGCAGCGAATCTCCCAGCGGAACAAGCTTGGCCACAACTTCCAGCGTCATATCGACTGGCGCCTTATATTTCATCTCTTCCAGCACTTGTCTTGCGAATACGTCATGATCTCCCAGCACATGCGACGTATGAAGCTTGGCATCCTCGAGCCGAGTACGGACCAGGCCGAAACCTCCAGCAGCCGCCTCCTCTCCGCGACTGCCTTCGAGAACCTCCCGGAATATTTCCTCGCCTTCGCTGCCGCCACGTCCGAACAGTCCATATCGTTCGTATAACCAGGAATCGTATGCCGACAAAACGGAACGGACGCCTGTTCTGGCCGCGTTCTCGGACATAAGCCCCATTGCCGCAATTCGCGCATAATCGATCAAAGTGCCGAAGAACAACAACAGCGATGATAGGACAATAACGGCAAATATCGTGATCGTGCCATTTTCCCTATCAATTAAATATCGCCATATCGTATGCCGCATACCCGCTTCCATCCTCCAACCGCTTTCTATTCTCTTAAGGCTGGCTGCCTCCCCCATAGGATGACAGCACCTTCCCTGCCTGTTTCTTCGAAGTCGCCTTGCCTGCTGACGAGCCAGAAAACTTTTTCGCATAATAACGCGCCAAATCGACATGACGCACGAAATCGACAGGAGCCGTAATCAGAGCTTTCGATTGTCCCGTCGGATCAACAAATTCGCCTTTGCCCCATGAACGAAATACGTCGGAACCGATCGGCTTCTCCAACTTCGTACGCACCAGCCTGAACAGTCCGTCGTCGGCCCGCGTCACCTCGCCCGAATACGAAAGCCCTGCAGCGGCAATCCAATCCGAAGCCAGGTCCAGCTTGGTTACGGCCAGGGAACTCCCTGCTCCCTCCGTTCGCCCGGATGGCAACGACACGGATGCCGTCTCCGAATGACCGATCAATCCGAACAGGCTTCCCGTTACGCCATCGCTTCCAAGCTCGGTATATAATCCGTCATAGGCTGCCTCCGTCAATATCCCCGATCTCGGATCCCGATGACTGTTGTCCCAAGCGAAGGCAGCCCGTTCAGACGTAACCGCGGCCGTATAACTCACAATGACATTCTGGTAGACGAACATGCTCATAAAGAGGAATAGGAAAATCAGAATGAACAGCATGGGAAACACCATCGCCGACTCCAAGCTGAAGCTTCCCTCCTCAGTTCGCCATAGCCTGTTAATTCTCGAAGATGCGATTGGCTTCATCGTCCGCTTTGCCCATCAGGTTCTCGATCAGCTCGATAATCCAGTCCTTGAACAACAGTGCGATAATAATGACAACGGCTATAATCAATATGATCTCGAGCGTACCCAGCCCCTGATCATTCCTCCAGAACGATCTCCATCCCGCTGTCAGCTTTTTCATTTGATCTCATCCCTCTCTTATCTTGATTAAATGTAAAACCCCTTAGACCGAGTTCAAAAAGTTCGGTTTTCAGCACCGAGAAGATTGAAAGAAGGTAGAAACTGAGGAGCGGAGCGTAGTGGAAGCTACGTGAGCACCGGAAGTTTCGCCTGAATTCAATATTCGATGTCGAGTACACTTCGTGGCATACTTCGTGATCAAAAGCGGACTTTTTGAACAACGCCTATTTCGATCTCAGGACATGAGTAGAAACGCAGGCGCAGCGACCACCACCATCATAATGAACAGGATGCCGACCAGGGGAAATACCAGCTTCGACGAAGCCTCCTCGCCGCTTGTACGCGCCGCAGCCTTACGTTTCTCCCATAACGAATACGAGAATTCTTTCAGCGCCAGCACGAAGCGATCGCCTCCTCTGCGGTAATTCAGCAGGATAACCGTCGTAAATATGGCAACCTCCTGAACGCCGCAGCTTCTGCCCAGCCTTTCGATCGCTATGCCGAACGACTGCCCGTTCTGGAGCGAGAGGACGGCATGCCGCCATTCCTTATGCAGCGGACTGTCCCCGTATACAGGCCTGCCATCCAGGCATTTCGCGAATGCGCCCTGCACAGTCTCCCCCGCGCCGACGAGCAGCGTCAGCTTGGCCAGCATATCCGGAAGCGCCGCTATGATGGCGCGTCTCCTGCGCTCTACTTCGCGATCCGCTTCCACAAATCGACGCAGCACCAGTACAATAGCCACGACAGCTCCCATCATGGACATAACCGGTTCGCCCGTGAACCCTGCCAGAATCAAACTTGCCATCAAAGCTCCATATGCCTGTCCAAGCGACTGCGCCGCCGCTGATCTTGTCTGCTCTACCGACCACGATGCGCCCTTCAGCACGATCAGCTGGCGATGGAGCGTCTCTACGCGGAGACTCGCCACCTCGAGACGCTCCGCCTCTGCAAGAACACGAAGGAAGGGTCTTGCCAGCAGGACCTCCTGCCACCCCCCGGAGGGATTTCTTCTCATTCGGATCGCTCTCAAAAGTTCCTTTATCGCCGCCGCACCGATCAGATATAACCATATCGCGACCATACCTGTCGCTGATGCTGCCAGCATGCCATCCACTCCTTACATTTCGATAGACATAATACGATGTATAAGCCAGAAACATCCGCCTAATAGCAGCAACGCAATCGTTAGGAGAACATACCCGAAGCCGCTGTACAGCGGGGCCATATAGTCTGGAGCAGCCCATCCCAGAAAACCGAGAAAAACAAAAGGAACCGCCATCATGATCCGCGCCTCGAAACGCTTCTGAGCCAGCAGCACGGCAATATCTCCGTCGACGCTCATCTTCTCGCCAATCATCGACGACGTTCGTCTCATAACCTCCAGCAGATCGCCGCCAGATCGTTTGCATGCGGTCAGCGTATCGCCGAACATCGTTATTTCGTCGATGCCGGCACGCCTCGCGAAGTCTCGGACAGCTTCGTCAAGCGGAATCGATTGATCCAACAGATGGCCGATTACTCGCAGCTCTCTCAAAATATCCGCGTTCGGCTCGGAATATAGCAGACTTAAATCCTCCCGTGCAGCACGAAACGCATTCTCTGCCGAACGTCCCGCGGCGAGCGATGACGTTAAGGAAAACAGCAGCTCCTTGAATTGCATCTTCAGCCGTTCTCTTCGCCTTCGTAGCAAGACGCCGCGCCGCCATTTTGGAGCCGCAGCTCCAGCCAAAGCTCCTATCAGGGATACAAGTACGGAATGATAGAACAAATATAAAGCGACGAACAGCATCGCCGAACCTCCAAGGACGGACGTAACTACCTCCCTTCTGTTCATCTCGTATTCCGCATAATCCGTCATAATCGTCCTTCCACCGTGTTGATTCCGTTCTCGCTCGCGCGAGCTGTCATCCCTCCATCCGCACCAGCTCATGATCTTATTAACTAGATCCCACGGTTTGCTTCTCGCCGATATCTTCAGATCAGACCCGCCTCCTTCCCTGCGGCCCTAAGCTTATTCGTCCTCGCAAGCGGCACTTCCGTTCGCAACAAATGTCCGGCAGATGCGCCTTCCTCAGGTTCCCCTCTTACGAATAGAGGATTTAATGTAATTCTGCCCTCCTCGACGCCACCCATCTCGCAAATTTCCATCACGCGGCGTCTGCGGTCTCTGCCGCGGCTTAGATGAATGACGATGTCAATCGCGGAAGCGATTTGTCCCCGAATGACGGGAAGAGGCAGCTCGGCGGCGCCAAGCACCATCGTCTCCAAGCGGCCCATCATATCCAGCGCGCTGTTACCGTGACCGGTGGAGATAGAACCCTCATGCCCGGTATTGAGTGCCTGCAGCATATCGATGGCCTCCTCGCCGCGAACCTCGCCTACAATGATTCGGTTCGGCCTCATGCGCAGCGATGCGCGTATAAGCTCCCTAATCGTGACGCTTCCTTTCCCTTCCGTATTCGAATTTTTTGTCTCCAGCGAAACCAGATTAGGCACGGAAGCGATCTGCAGTTCGGCGGAATCCTCGATCGTGATGATCCGCTCCTCGCTAGGAATATGTTGCGACAAGGCGTTAAGGAATGTGGTCTTGCCCGTGCCGGTGCCTCCGCTAATAAAGATGTTGTATTTGGCCTCTACCAGCTCTTGCAGGAAAAAAGCCGCTTCCGTCGTAAGAGACTCCTTTTCAACCAGCTCCTTCATGCTCATGGGGCGTTCCGGGAACTTTCGGATCGTCACACATGGACCGCTGAGCGAGACTGGCGGCAGCACGACATGAACACGCGAGCCGTCGGGCAGCCTTGCGTCTACTATGGGCGAGGATTCGTTTACGATCCGATTGACCCCTGCCACGATACGCTGAATGAGATCCTGCAGCCTCTCCTCGCTTTCGAAGCTCTCCCGCAGCTTCGTCATCTCCCCTTGCCGCTCTACGAAAATATCCTTATGGCCATTGATCATGATTTCGTTGACGAGCGGATCCTCCATCAGCGGCTGCAGCAGATCAAGTCCGCGAAAGGAATGGTAGAGCCGCTTGACCAGCTTGACCTTGTCAGCCGCGGAAAGGAATCGGCTCTCAGGCCACTCAAATACGACGCATTCGGTTTTGCGAAGCAATTCTTCATCCGTAATGGAAGCGGTGAAGTCGATCGATGCTCTAATACGGCTGCGCAGCTCCGCAATACTTTCATCCGGCGGCACGTCTGCGATCTCCCTCTGACATCAATCGTTTTACCAACAGACTGGCTGCGGCCAGATAAGACGAGGATGCAAGAGGCGAGCAGCCCTGTGAGCGCCATTCCGGCACCTCTGGCAGCCATGCGGTAGATTCCTTAGGCAGTCCTGTCATCCCCCCGAACTCGCCGGCTTCTACTGCTCGCGAGCCCCCATTGCATACGAGAAGACATCTCTTCCACAGGTCTCCGCAACGTCCCTCTGAATCTTGCCGGATGTAGGACATGGCCTGCCGCTGCTTGTCGATGACAGAACGATCATTCCTTACGACTTCGTAGACGAGATCGACCTTCCGCAACAACGAAACTTGCGCTTCCGACCATCCGGCATCCATATCCAGAACAAGCAAATCATAGCCTCCGCTCGATGATATTGCCGCAGCAAGCCCGACATAATCCTCGCCGCCAAGCGTCAACCTGTCCTCCGGGTTCCCGAAACCAGGCATATAATCGCACTTCAGCACGGCGTTGTACCTGCGAGAGCTCTCCAACTGTTCGCGAGTCACGGCATTGCCCGACTTTACAAGATAAAGAAGATCAGACAGACCCGCGCCAGCTTCCTCCCGTCTGCCGTCTCCAAACCAGACCCGTGTGGTGTCCCAGCATTCCAGATTAACATAACAGGCACGCATGCCAGCCGCTCCGGCCGCAGCCGCAAGATGGAGCGCAACCGTCGTCTTGCCAACGCCGCCTGCTGCCGAATGCACGGCTGCGACAAGCGTTCGCTCCGTTCCCGCCAAGCCCCTCAAGCCATTAGCTGCCAGACTAACTGAACGCTCTATTCCCGCACCGTCGATACATATTCTCTCCAGTGCATTCATAAATTGCGGAAGCGCTTGGTAACGATACAGTTCCAGTTCTCCTTCGCCAGAAGCCGGTCGATCGCTCAGCAAAACAACCGGCACGCCTTGCGCTGCACGACGCAACTCATCCGCGAACTCCCGCTCCGCGACGATAATGTCGATACTGAAGCCCTGCTTCATATACTGCTTGCACGAGTTAACGCTCGTGAATGCCGTTATCTGCCATCTCGCCGCATAGACGCTCCCTCTAATGTAGTCAGCGAGCCTTCTGAGATACTCCTTCTCCTTGACCGCAACGGCCAATTGCAGCTTGTTCATCCCATCCTCTCCTCTTCTCCAGCGCTATCACCGCCAAAACTCCGCTGCAACACAAAAAACACCGCAATGCATGCAGCCTATTGCTGCAACATTGCGGTGCTTCCGCTGGTGGTATTGAACTTTGATTAAAAATCTACCATATACTAGTGTGATTCGTCAACTATTTTCAATTTTCGAACAACCACTTTAATGAAAATAGAGGTTGATCTCTCTTTCCGCGTTATCCTCGCTATCGGAGCCATGGACAATATTGCTGGCCACATCAATAGCGTAATCTCCGCGGATCGTGCCTGGCAGCGCATCGGAAGGATTAGTTGCGCCGATAAGCGACCGCGCGTTTTTAACCGCGTCCTTCCCTTCGAGCACCATCGCGAATACGGGACCGGATGTAATGAAATCTACCAGCTCATCAAAAAATACTTTTGAGCGCAGATGATCGTAATGCTCCTCGGCCACCATACGATCCAGTTGCATCAGCTTCGCGGCGGCCAACTTGAACCCTTTCTCCTCGAATCTCGAAACAATATGACCCGTCAATCCACGGGCAACTCCATCCGGCTTTACCATCACAAATGTTCGATCCATTGCTACCCCTCCATCTTTATTCATAGGTATTGACATTTATTTCGCAAGCCATTCATAAATAATGCCGGCCGTCTCTTCGATGGCTCTGTTCGTCACATCGATGATCGGGCAATCCAGCGACTCCATAACGCCTGCCGCATAATCCAGTTCCTCCCGAATCCGATCCTGCGAGGCATATTGCGCCGTGGACGGCAAGCCCAGCGCCTTAAGCCGCTCTGAGCGAATATGCAGCAGATGATCCGGCTGCATGGTAAGCCCCACAATGATTCTCCCCGGCCCCTGTCTCAGCTCTTCCGGCGGCGTCACTTCAGGCATGAGGGGCAGGTTTGCCACTTTAATGCCTTTGTGCGACAGAAATACGCTGAGCGGCGTCTTCGAGGTACGAGACACTCCGATGAGAATAACCTGCGCTTGCGTAAGACCGAATACGTCCTTGCCGTCATCGTATTTGACTGCAAATTCAATGGCTTCCATCCGCTTATGATATTCTGCGTCGATCGAGTGGAGCAGCCCAGGCTGCCTGCGCGGAAGATCGTTGAACGTGTCGACATACGCCTGCATCATAGGGCCCATGACATCGACCGCGCGGATGCCCAGCTTACCCGCTTCCTCCCGCATCAGCTCCCGCAGCTCCGGCTGCACGAGCGTGTAGCTGATAAAGCCGCCCGTCAGCGATGCTTCCGCAATAATACGCAATATTTCGTCTTCCGTGCGAATATGTCCGTAACGTTTTATTTTGACTTGGTCGGTCGAGAATTGTCTAAGCGTCGCCTTGGCGACGGCTTCCGCCGTCTCCCCCACCGCGTCCGAGCAGACATAGATGTATGGTTGCTTCATAAACCAGGCTCCCCCAATTCCTGAGATGTCGCGTGTTCCGCCATCAAGCGAATAATATTCGATTTGGACACCCAGCCCGTAACGACGGGCTGCCCTGCGCCATCATCCGATTCGACGGTAACAGGCAGGCAGTCCACTTGATGAAGCGACATTTTGCGAATGGCGTCGAGCACAGAATCGTCCGGTGACAGCGTCACGATATTAGGATAACGCGTCATGACCATGCTGACGGGAATAGAGGCCGCACCGGCATTGCCGAGCGTGATCTTTAGCAGATCCTTGGGGGTAATTATGCCCGCAAACCGCTTGTTCTCCGTAACAACGAGAAGCGTGTCCGCATTCTCCGTGAACAACATAATGACGGCATCGTGAACGGATAACGTATCCGGAATGTTTACCGGCACCCCTTGCACGTCCTTCACCTTCATCGAGTTAAATCTCGGCAGCGGTTCCCCGGCCGTCCTTAATGTATTTCCGAGGAAATAACCAACCTTGGGCTTCGCGTCCAGCATGCCCAGCATGACAAGCAGCGACAAGTCCGATCTAAGCGTCGGCCGGCTCACGCCCAAATATTCCGCAAGCTGCTCGCCTGTAACGGGCGAATGTTTTTTGACGAGATCCAGAAGCTCCAACTGTCTGGAAGTAAGCTGAATCGTTCTCCCCTTCTTCCTTATTATGAGTCATATTAACTATATTTGTGTCTTAATTAACTTGGATTAATATATCATATATTCTTTTACCGCACAATACGAGGAACAAAATCACCTGAAGGTGATTCAAAAACCCCAAAAACGTCCGATCACTCGCCGCTCAATGGACATAAATGACGTTATTCTTCGATTTTTTAGGTTTTCGAAAATCTAAAGGACATAGAGAGGCTATCTATTAAATGTGCAAAGGTGAAATTGCGGCAAGCGTCCGGAAAGAAATGAACGGGAGCAACTGCAACGGAAATGAAAGACGTTATTTCGGCAAAAAGCGGCACTTCGCAAATCTAATGGAACTGACAGCCCTTATGAAGGGCAAAAGCTCGCGATTTGCCTGGATTTATCACGAATAACGTCGCAGAGTTCCGTTTAGATTTTAATATCACGCCAAACGATCCATATAAACTCATTTCAATCGGAGAATGACAGGTCAAGTATGGAGATTGCTTTCCTATGGTTGAAACACAAAAAACGCCCCCGGCTCCGCTCTCGATCGAGCAGCTCCAGAGGCGTAAACGTCCAGCCTTATGCAAATTCAACTAACGTAATGTCTAAGCTTATCTTCAATATATAACGCCACTTGCGTTTCATCGATTCTGTTCTATTAACCGCATCACATGTCCCTGGAACTGTTCCGGCTCCACCGCATGATTATATATGCCGAGGAATGCCGCGGTCGCATCGGGATTGGCAGCGATCAGTCCGTTCACATAATGCTCCTCCGGCGTAAACGGCACGTTTTTGGTGAATTGGCACGCCATACGGAAGCGGGACATCATGGCCTCCTCCGTCTGCTTCTGGTAAGCTTCCGACATAACGTCCCAATGACCTTCCCAGCGGCCCTCATACCTATTTAGCACACCAGCCAAAAAGCGCGCGCTGAGCATGGCATCCGGCATCCCTTGCCCAACGGCGGGATCCTTAAAGGAGAGCGCATCTCCGACAAGCGCCCATCCTTCTCCCATGCCTCGATGCCAGTCATTGTCATAACCCAGCAGCCCCTTCACGTGTCCGTGAAGCGATGCTTTAGGAAGCCTGCCCCCTATCGCGGTGCCCTGGAAGCTGTCGAGAACGATTTCGCTCATCGCTTCCCCGGGCGCTTGCCTAAATCGTGACATCCAGTATTCGTCGGCAAGCGGGAACATGATCCCCACCACATGCAGACCGTCGCCGGTCGGGAACACGATCCCCAGCTTGTCGCCGACCTTGTACAGCTCGGTGTGTATTTCGCCTTCCTGCCGATAGTTCTCGTAATAGCCGATGTATGAAGCGAAATCGGTGGGCACGGAGATCAGCGTCTCGGCTCCTGCCAGCTTTCTTACCGCGGAGTTGCGGCCGTCGGCTCCGACCACCAGCTTGGCGGGAAACTTCATGCGCTCTCCTGCGCGAGTAACTCCTTCCACGCCGGCAACCGCGCCGCCTTCCCACAGAAGCCCCGTCACTCGGAAACCCTCCAGCGTGGATACTCGCGGCCTGTTCGAAGCATGGCGGAACAACACACCGTCCAGTACCGTCCTCCTGATGCAAAGACAGTCGTGACGTCCCTTCACCTCCGGGAACTGGCCGTCGATAACGGCATCATCGAACTGAATGACAGCTCGGCTGTAGGTCGGCGTGCCCGATGCGAGCAACGAATCCAGCACCCCCATCTCCTCCAGCATCGCCATGCCGTGCGTCAGAAAATTATGCGTGGACAACGTATCGCTCGGAAACGTCGCCTTGTCGAGCAACAGGACGCTATAACCTGACTTGGACAGCTCGTAAGCGAGCGTGGAGCCCGCTACCCGGGCCCCCGCAATAATGACATCGTATGCTTGCATGATATCGCTCTCCTTCTGATCAGGATGGATCAATGACAATCAGCGTGGCGGACCGCTTTGGCAGCTTCAGAGACAGCATGCCTTCTCCGCCGATCACAATATCTCCCGTTTTGCCGAGCCGCCGAGAAGCGCTGAAGGAATAGATTTCGCCCTGAGCTCCTGTGCTGATGCCGGTATTCAGCTCGATATCTCTCGACAAGGTGTCTTTGTTAAACAGCAGCATATAGGTTTTGCCTTCCTCCCCTTCAATCGTGTACGCGCCTACGGCATCGTACAAAGAAGAGCCTGTCTTTACGCTGCTGCCTTGAATGGAGGAGCCTTTGCCGTCGTAGTCCAAATACAGCTTGAACGCATCTTCGATCGGCGTGCCTGCGCGGAAGTTGCCAAATCGCGTAGCCAGATCAACGCCTTCCCTGCCGAAGATGGCAAGCGCCTCTGCCTGTGCGAGACCGGCCGTGATGCCCACTCCATTGCCGAAGTTGTATTCCGTAATCGCCAGCTTCAAGTCCGGCATGCTTCCCGCAATAATCTCCTTCATCCGCGGTATAAGGCGAACGGGCTGCTGGATCCAGGATTGATCCACGAAATTATCGTCGTACAGCGTCTTTAGCGCCTGGAAGCGCCGTTTGGCCGCAAGAGGGCTTTCGTCCTCGGAAGGCACGGCCTGCTCCTGCGAATAGTAGTGAATGTCGAGATAATCGATCAATCTTGTCCCTGTATCCGTTTCGTGCTGCTTAACCTGATCGAGATACCACTCCAGGAACGGCTTGCCGCCGTGAGCCTGGCGGTCCGGACCGTCCGCGCACATATCCGCGGAGGAATAGAAGTAGCCGCACCAGCCCCATGCTACCGGGCCGAACAACAACGAATCGGGATCGGCTGCCTTGATCGCCGAGCCGTATTGCACCGTTTTGTCCCACAGCTCGTCATAGGTCGGAGCCTCGGGATGCACGTCGCGATGCGTCACATGCCAAATTTCCGGTTCGTTGTCGAGGGCATACATGCGCACTTTGTCATCCGTGCGGCCCGCGATGTGGTTAATCCAGCCTGTCGCGAATTCCGGTCCTACCTGAACGGACGTATCGCCGGGATCGTTGCCCGTGACATGCTCTCCGCTTGCCAGCACGCCATTGCCCGCATCCCGCAGATCGGGAGACCAGCGAATCTGATTGCCGTACAGATGCTGCGAGAACCCATAGCTCACCGTCCTGTCCTTCGGCGTCCAGCCGATGGTAGGTACGGTAATGAGCACATTATCGCCTCGTCCCAGCACCCGATCGATAAATTTGTCCGAGGTCGAGCCATGAGGCAGCAGTTCGGGTTCGTCGTTGTCATAAGGGTAGTTGATATAGAACCAGTCGTCCGCGCGGTTAGCCGTATCAAGCTGCCAGTTGTATCGCGTCGTTTGGTTGCCGCCCCACCGTTCGATCGGGAAGGACAGCGCCGAGTCCGTTGGATAATTATCATCAAAATTAATGCCGTAGATATCGTTGCTGATCGGCTTGCGCTCCGAGGACTGGTCGATGTCCACCGAGATGCGCGGCAATTCCGGCTCCGGCAATTGTCCCGGATTCGGATTGGCCAGCAGCGCGATATCATCGATATAAACCGTTCCTTGGTTGGCTTCGGTGGCCGCTTGCAGGATAAGACCGTCGAACGTGCCGGAATCCAGTCCCAGATCTGCCAGGTTCACCGTCACCTTCGTCCATTGCCCCGCTGTCAGAACGCCGTCCGGCAGCAATTCTCCCAGATGTACGACGCCTCGCGACTGTCCGCCGTCGTATACATGGAACATAAGCGCCTGTCCGCCTTCTTCGCCGCCATGCAGCCAAAATTCGAAGCCGTAATACTGTTCCAAGTTCAGCTTCTGCTCGCGATTGATCCAGACGCCGTCCCAGCCGTCCGGCTCGAACTTGATCGAACGGCTGCCGCTATGCGTTTGCTCCGTATTGGCGAAGTCCTTTTCATGCCAGCTGTAGTTGCGGTATCCCTCTGCCAATCCATCCGTATACAGGGGCTGAGACTCGACTTCGGTAATCTGCACATAACCTTCGGCCGTAAAAGTCCGATAGTTTGCGCTCACCTTTACAATGCCTTCACCCAGCGCCGTTAGCTTGCCATTGTCGATTGTCATGAGATCCGGTCGATCAACGGACCATTCCGCGTCATCCGTCACGATCGACGTGTCGCCGGAAATGGAGAAGGTCTCGGCATGGATTTGGCGTTCTTCGCCAGGCATCATCACGACTTGAGGATGACTCAGCCGCAGTTCGGCCACAACGGCCTGCGCCGCTTGCCTTGACGTGACGCCAATGTCGTCGATGTACACGGCCGGTTGTCCCCCTGCAATTCCTCCTGTCAGGCGGAAGCCGTCGAACAGGCGGTGCTCCAGCTGCAATTCCGCCAGATCAATCTCCACCGCTGTCCAGGCATTCGCCGGAATGCCCTCCGGAATCCAGCGTTCCAGCGGATATTCGGCCGCCGCCACTCCTCCTGCCGTTAGCGCCAGCTTAACGGACTGGCCGCCCTCCGCGCCGCCGTTAACATAGAATCGCAGCTTCTCATATTCGTTGACCGTCAGCAAATTGCCGCTGTACAGGTACAGCGCCCGATCTCCGTCCGGGACATATCGAATTGCGTTTTCTCCCGTGCGTCTGACCTTCTGCTGCTCCAATACAACCTCGCCCCAGCTGTAGTTCACCATGAAGCCGGCCAGCCTATCATCATAGAGATAGACCCCCTGGATGGGCTCGACAGGCTCCACCGGCCCCGGCTCCCCGCCTCCCGGCTCTTCCCCGCCAGGTTCTCCTCCTCCAGTTCCGCCGCCGGGCTCTTGACCCGACTGTTGTCCTCCGCCGCCAGTGCCCATGCCGGTGAAAGCCATGCTGTCCAAGTAAATCGGGCTCTGCGCTCCCCCGCCCCAGATCAAAATGCCGTCCATCCAGCCTGTTACGCCCGAAGCCGCGAGCGGCACAGTAACCTTGGCCCATTCGTTCCCTGGCACACCTTCCGGCAGCAAATTGGCGGAATCCATCTCGGCGATGCTTCCGCCGCCCAGAGTAAATACGAGCTTGAACGCCGCACCCTCGCTTCCGCCGCCATGCACCCAGAAACTAAATTCCTCGAATTCGCTGGCGTTCATGATTCGATCCTTGTAAAGGTAGACCGCCTCTCCATGGCCAGCCGAAAACCGGATCGATCTAGACCCTTCCCGTACCGTTCCCGTCTCTTCCAGATTGACGCCAGACCAGCTGTTATTGCTAAATCCCTCTCCCAAACGATCGTCAAATACGGTCAACGCCGTACCCGAGCCGAAGGTTCGACTTCCCGGTATAGCCATCTGCGCCAGCAGCAGCGCCGCCATTAACGCAAGCGCGATGGCCCTGATCCCTCTGGTTCTTATGCCTCTTTCCATGTTCATTCTCCTTTTCACTGGCAAGTCTTGGATTGATCAATCACAGTGTAAAAGAATCGCCAGAATCCCAGTAGTTACAATCCGTCATCGTTTTTGTCATACGTGTCACGAAGTGGCTTGCTATGCCGAGTCTCGATCACTCTCCTAAACGCGCAACAGCCGCCGGTCGGCATCCCGTCCCGGGAAGCCAGCCAGCGGCTGTCGTCAACATCAAGCATTATTTAACATGCTCCAACCAGCCCAAAATCAGCTCAGAGGAATGGTAATGACGAGTTCGCACCCTGCAGGCAAGCGGTCCGCACCAGCGGATGCTCGCACAGACACGCTGCCCCCGAGCAGTTCCACCCGTTCCATCATGGAGCTGAGCCCGAAGCCCGGGGCGCTCTGTTCGTAAGGCTCGCCATCGTTGGATAGGCTGAACCGAAGCTCGTTCTCCTCGCAAGCGATACGGAAACGGAAGCGATAGCTTCGGCCATGGCGAATGCCGTTCGTCAGCCCCTCTTGCAGCGCATGGCATAAGACTCCTTCCGTCACTGTGCCCAATGACAGCTCGCGAGGAAGCAAAATATCGCTCTCTACCTTAACCTCCATCGTGTCCTCCGCATACTGAATGAGTTCGCGAAGAGATGCCTCCAGCGACAGCGGCTGTTCTTCGTCCGATTTCATCAGCCGAACCGTCTTGCGGATATCGTTTAACCCTTTGCGCACCAACTCATCAAGCAAATCCAGCTTTTCTTGCGGAACTCCGCCTTGCCGATCGGTCAGCTTGCGGGTCGCCTCCAACTGAACGATTGCAGCGGTTAACGTATGACCGACGACGTCGTGCATTTCATAAGCGATACGATTGCGCTCCTCAAGCACCGAGATCTCCGCGAGCGTCTCCGCCTTCTCCCGCAATGTAACGGCAAGCGTCCGGTTCGCCCGCTCCAGCTCGGAGGTTCGGGTATCCACCAGCTTCTCCAGATTACGATGGAATTGCTCCAACTCCCTGTTCTTCACCAGCAGCTCGGCCGCGTTGCGCTCCGACTCCAAATGCACCTGACGAACGCGGACCACGATGACCATGACCGTACAGATCAGGAACAAAAAGAATACATTGGGCAGCATGCCCTCCACCACCCGGTACAGATAGGGGATCTCCATCATAAGTCTCGTTAGCGGCAGGGGGAAGATAAACGCAATAATACTGACGATCGACCCCATCGTAAACGTCCAATACCCGCGCAGCAGCCAACGTTTCTCCAGCCGTGTCGTTTCCCCTCGCGATCCGTAAGCATGACGCGCCAGTGCATAAGTCACCGTGCTGAAGCCGACGAGCGCAATAAAGAGTTCGCCCATCCCGACCCATTGGTGGAAGATGCTTGGTGCAACAGCCGCAAACAAAATGGCCGCAGCCGAATAAAAGCCCATCGCATAATGCGCGAACTTAACATAACGGAAGCTTCCAGCGTTAAGCGCATTCGCATAAAAACCCATGCACGCCCAAATCGCAAATGGAGTGAGCAGCAGCCCCCAATGGTAGGCACTGCTCATCGGAATGAACCATTGCAGAGTACGGCAAGTTAGCAGCAGCCCCCAGCTGGAAGCCAGGCAGAAGAGCGAGAACCACCCGTAGATACGCTCCCTCCTTCTGAGAAACAGCACGAGTCCCGTGACTCCGGCCGCAGTTCCCAGTGTGGAATATACGATGAATGCTAGCTCCGACACAATGGAGATAAATAAAATTTGATCCAGCTCGCCCATCATGACGAGGTCGTGTCCCAGCAACCCTGCCTTTTCCCATTCCGCCCGAATAAGCAGATGCCTGCCGGCAGTATCGGATGGTATGCTTGCCGCATGTATCATTCGCGTTGGACTCATATAACGAAGTTTGTCATCCATATTGAACCGGTAGATAGATTCGCCATCCAGAAACGCTTCGAATCTATTCATCATCGAGAAGTACAGATAGGGATTGTTCCAATGCAGATCGGGCAAGGGCCGCTGCAACAGCACCGTGCCTTCATAATTGTCGAGCTTGGCTTTGGCGGCTTCATCAAATGGCACCCACTCAGCCTTCTCCGGCGATGACGCCCCGAAAGCGACCTCCCAGTGCAGAGACAGTACAGTGAAAGGTTCTCTTTCTCCATCAATCCGGCTCGACTGGCTCAATAGCACCATGGGCAGGAATGTGCCTATGACAACGGCGCATACAAGCAGCCATGGCAGAAAGGATAGACGTTGCCTTAGTATTCGCATGCATGGTTAGCTCCTTATGCGGCGTTTTCCGCCGCCGTCTTGACCTGAGCAAGTTGCGATTGGGCGCGCAGCCGCAATAACGGGTCGGTTGTCGCTTTGCGTCAACATTCAGTACGAATCCTCGAGCAGCATTTTCCTCAGCAGCGCAACGGCTGCCTGGCGATCGCTTGTACCGAGTTTGTTGTAGATGACGCTAATATAGTTTCTTACGGTTCCTTCGCTCATGAACAAGCCGGAGGATATCTGCTTATTGCTGTACCCGTCGATCATAAGCATAATGATCTTGCGTTCTCGCTCCGTGAACGAATATCCGCTCGCTTTGAGCTTGTCTTCGTCGAATGAATCCGCTCTGCTGTCTGACAAGACGGACAGCTTGGCGGCCAGCTTCGAGGCGATAGGCGCCGGAAGCATAACAGCGCCGCTCATTGCCTCGTGTATCGTCTGCACGATTTTTTTGGACGGCATGTCCTTGAGGAGAAAGCCATCCGCTCCGCCGGCCATCGCGTCGATGATGAAGCGGTCTTCGGCGAAGGTGGTCAGCATAAGCACCACTATGGAAGGATGTTCGCGCTTCAATCTTTTCATTGCTTCGATGCCGTCCATGACGGGCATCTTAATATCCATAAGCACAACATCCGGCTGCTGCCGCGACGCCAGCTCCACTGCTTGCAATCCGTTCTCGCATAAGCCGACGATGTCCAAATCCTCTTCCGATTGAAGTATCGTCTGCAGCCCTTCTCTCAGCAAACGCTGGTCGTCGACGATCATAATGGATATCACGGGCTCAGTCACCTCTTATCGTTTCCTTGTTCAATGCTTTTCTCAAAAGTGTAGCAAACACATGGGAAATCGTATAGAGGATTCCAACATTCCATGACAGGTATGACAAAAACGATGACACCCCGTTCGCAGGATCATCCTATTGAACACAAAAAAAACGGGCGGCCTCTGCAATTCATTTGCTAGAAGCATGCCCGTCGGTGTATAACAGTAATAGTGCGAGTTCAAAAAGTTCGGTTTTTAAATTGGAGGATAACCTATGTCTAAACCATTGCAAATATCACCTGACACGGCGATAAAGCTATCCAAGGAGCTAAATGTCCCGATCGAGAATCTGATGCATATGCCAAGGCATATCTTGCTGCAGAAGCTTGCCGAGCTGGCCAAGTCCGAAGCGGACAAAGGAGAGAGCAAGCCGCAGTGATGATTCCGTTTGAGAACACATGGCCGTACGAGAACATGATGGGCGACCTGTATGTTGCCGAATGTCCGTTCTGCGACGCCGAGAACGTGCTGCTGCTGCTTAAGCCAAGCGAGCTGCCGCTCATACGCGACGGCAAAAAAAGGCTGATGATCCTTCCTTGCTGCCATGGCAGAATGACCATTATTGACGCGGACAGAGACTACTTGCTCGCGGACAGTCCCTTGCGCCGATCAGGCTCCTGACGGCGCAAGGCTGTCTCCGCAGCTAAGGCGATGAAGCCGCAGCCGTGCTTGTCTATACAACCGCCTCGGATTTGATGCCGTCATGCTGCCCCATCTCCTCGCGAATAAGCTGCCATTGCTCCCGGCATGCCCGAATCATGGCAGCGTCCATAATTCGTTTGTCGCTGACGACGCGCGAGAACCACTTAACCGCTTCGTTCCACTCCCCGATTCTCCGGTTCAGCTCGCCGATTAGAAACATCAGTCTGGCATTGTTCAAGCTGTTGCCTTCCAGCTCGTACACCTTGATGTAGGATTCCAGCGCGAATGCGAGGAACCTCTTCTCCTGCGCGACGTTCCCCTCGTAACGGTATAACCACGCGATGTGATGCAGCAAGCCCGACAGAATACGGTCAGGAGCTCCTGTAGCCTGCGCAGCCAGCAAAGCCAGCTTGTACGTCTCCATCGCTTGTCTGGCGGTCCGTTCACCGCTGTATTGAAGTCCCTTCCAGTTCGATCCGATTACATCGTAATAGCTTTTCTTCTGCTTGTCGCTTAGACGCTCAAAGCCATTATCCGTCGATGCATAACCACAGCCCGGACATACTTTTACGACATAAAAGTCCGGGTTGACGCCCTTCTCGTAATAACCGCAGAAATCTGAATCCATGCGAGATGCCCTCTTGAAACTCGGTCGAACTCTGGATGTTGTATAAGTCGTTTCACAGCAAATGCAAGTTACCTTGGATTCATATAGCGGTTCCATGAGAATTCACGTCTCCTCTTCTGATGTGTTTACAAAATGATACGCGGGTCCCGACAGTCTCTCGATCAATAAATCCCGCAGCTCTGGCGTATGTCCGGCTTCTTCCAGCGCGCTGCGCATGCAGCTCAGCCACGCTTCCGCATGGCGACGTGTAATGGGAAATGGCATATGCCTTGCTCGCATCATGGGATGGCCGTGCTCATCGGAATACAGGCTTGGCCCCCCGAGAAATTGGGATAAAAACATATACTGCTTGTCTATGACGGGATTAATATCCTCCGGAAATAGCGGTCCTATCAATGGATGGGCCTGCACCTTGGGGTAAAATAACTCGACTATAGTCCTAATACCTTCTGCTTCGCCTACCGCCTCATAGAGGCTAATATTCCTTTTCATCGTCAAAACCATCTCCAAACTGTAGGTAATTAGTATTATAACACATCGAAAATAAAAAAGGACAAAAAAAAGCCCGCGTCCGCGGGACTTAAGACTTATGTGGGTCAGCATCTCATTGATACGATTCGTACTCTTCTTCTGCCGGTGCCGCAATGGACTCCCTGATGACGTAGACAAAAGCGCAGACGAGAATGCCGGCGATAATACTCATGATCATCACTCCAAGCGTGTCAGGATGATTCTATTGTACCATAAAAAACGCTGTTTAAAACCAAAATCGCAAGCGTTTACAAACTGTAATATTCCTGTAACATTCTGCAATAGTTATGGATGTCCCACTCCTAACATATATGTAGGTATGGAGTCCGTACAGGCCCTCCCGTCGGAAGGAGACACACGATGCTGCGCTCAATGATCCACCCGCTGTCCTTGACCGCGATGTCAGCCTTGTTCGTCACGTTGCTCATGGCCGTCTTTCCCAACGAAACCATATATGCCTCCCTGCGTGGCTTGTCGATTTGGTGGCAAGTGCTGTTCCCTGCCCTTTTCCCCTTCTTCGTGATTTCCGAGGTGCTGCTTGGACTGGGTATCGTTCACTTTCTTGGCAAGCTGCTGGATCCGCTGATGCGCCCTTTGTTCCGACTTCCCGGCATTGGGGGATTCGTCGTTGCGATGGGGTATATGTCAGGTTACCCGGTCGGCGCAAGATTAACCTCCCAGCTTTGGGAACAGAGACTTATTACGCGCATCGAAGGCGAGCGTCTTGTCGCATTCACGACGACCTCGGATCCCATCTTCCTCATAGGGGCCGTATCGGTCGGCTTCTTCCATAATGTCGCCTTGGCGCCGGTGCTTGCGGCCGCGCATTACGGCAGCGGCTTCGCGGTCGGCTTGCTCATGCGCCTTCACGGCAGGAGCGAGGAGATCGGCAGCAAGCGCCATGGGGCATCCGAGCCCTCCGCCGAGAAACCCATCGTCTCCGCTTCTACGTCCTCTTCATCCGCAAGGGGAGATTCAGATCCGACGCCCTCTGTTCCTGTCGCGGGAGGGAAGACAAGGCAAAGAAGCCGATTCTATTCTGCCCTTCACGCTATGCATGAGGCTCGTCTGCTCGACGGCCGCGACATGGGCAGACTGCTGCAGGATGCCGTGCAATCCGCGCTCAAGCTGATGATCGTCGTAGGCGGACTCGTCGTGTTTTTTTCGGTTGTGATGGAGATGCTTACGCATGCGGGACTTGTCTCCGCGCTGTCCGAAGGGCTCCGACTTGTCCTGGGACTGGCAGGTCTGCCTCCCGCCCTCGCAGACGCAGTCGTCTACGGTTTATTCGAAGTGACGCTCGGCGCGCGTGCGGCAGGCATGGCCGGAACCGGTCTGCTGCATCAGGTCGCGATCGCGGCCTGGGTGTTATCCTGGGCGGGACTATCGGTTCATGCACAGGTTGCCAGCCTCGTCAGCCGGACAACGATGAGGTACCGGCCGTTCCTTATAGCGCGATTGCTCCATGCATTCCTGGCGGCCATTATGGTCTATCTGCTTTGGGGTTTCCTCGGCCCCTCGCTTTAACGCGGCGAATCATCTCGAATAACCTGTCATATCGTTGAAATAAAGGGCGATTTCCGCTATCATCAAAGTACTGACAGTTCGGAAGGAGAACGCGACTTGAAATACGCCGTAATCGACAGAGGGGACCCTTTATCCAAATCGCTGGTCCAACAATTCCATGCACTTGCCGCCGCAAGAGGGTTCGTCCTGGATGAAGAGAGACCCGAATTCGTCATCTCCATCGGCGGAGACGGCACTCTGCTCCAGGCTTTCCACAAGCACGTGGATCATATCGCGGACGTCGCCTTCATCGGCATACATACAGGGCACCTCGGCTTCTACGCAGACTGGAACGCGGACGAAATCGAGGAGCTCGTAAGATTAATGGCGGAGGAGACTCCCAGGCTCGTTCGTTATCCCCTTGCTCAGATCGAGGTGGAAACAAACACCGAGACGCTTCATTACGTAGCGCTTAACGAATTTACCTTGAAGGGCGTAGACGGCACCCTCGTCGCGCAAATCAATATTAACGACGAGCTGTTCGAGATGTTCCGGGGCGATGGCATCGTCATCTCAACCCCATCCGGCAGCACTGCTTATAACAAGAGCTTGGGCGGCGCCATCGTCCATCCGTCCATCGAATCGCTTCAGATTGCGGAGATTGCTTCCATCAATAATCGGGTATTCCGGACGCTCGGCTCCTCCGTCATGCTGCCCAAGCACCACCATTGCGACATCATATCCAAGAAGGAGCAGCGAATTCAACTCAGCGTGGACCACGTCAACATGATGCACAGCGACATTCGCTCCATCCGCTGCAGCGTATCGACTCGCAAGGTGACGTTCCCGCGATACCGCGCCTTCACCTTCTGGAACCGCGTACGCGAAGCGTTTATAGACATGACTTAAAAAGACGCCGCGTACTCTCCTTCGAGGAGATACCCGGCGTCTTTTTATCTTTTTATTCTATGGCTGCTGCGGCTTGTGGTTCTGGCCTTCCGATATAACGGCTGATTCGCTCCCTGCAACCTTAACCGGCTTCTTGCCGCGGTGATCGTTAGGCCGATTGCGATTGTTTTTCCTAAAGGACTGATCGCGGTCACGGCGCTTGTTCTCTCCCGGCTCGGTAGTAGAATCCTTCTCCTGCCCTTGTCCTCCACGGGATGAAGGCTGTCCCTTGCCGCCGTGGCCATGGTGATTGTTGTGGCCATTATGACTCCGATGCCGGGCTCCGCCATGCTGATCCTTTCTCGCAGGGACCTGTCTGTCCATCTCATGACTCTGATCGGCCTCCGAAGTAGAAGAAGCAGCTGCGGATTCCACCGCTGCACGAAGATCGTAGCCCGCCAGCCTTGGAGCCTCGGGATCCACGTTAAGATCCAGATCATCCGCATCCGGCTCGTGATTACCCCCTTGCTTCTTCTCCAGAACGAAATACGCGCAGCCGAAATTGCAATATTCATTAATGTAATCGGATACGCCCGAAAAGCTGCTCTCCTTGGCCGCCTTCTGATGGCCATCGCGGAAGAAACCCTTTAATCGGAGCTGGTTGTAACCCCAGTCGCCGATAATATAATCGTAACGCTCTAATACTTCGCTATACCTGTTACGGAACGCTTCGGGATTCCACCCATTGCGATTTTCGTGCATGAGCTCGTACGATTTGCCCCCGATATGAATCAATGCCATTGTTACCCCCCGCTTCAGCGTCGATTAACGATTAATTGGCTCAGGCCAGCGCTCCCGAAGCGGCGCTTGCGCAGGAACCCGATGAGGACTCCAGACCCAGTCCCCTATTGTCTTCCAAAGCCTGGCCCTTCTCTTCTGCGGCGATTGCCGCATGAGCGGAATCCGTCTGTTCGTGCGCATGATACGAGCTGCGTACGAGCGGTCCCGATTCGACATGGCGGAAACCGCGATTTTTGCCCTCGATCTTAAGCTGGGCGAATTCGTCTGGATGAACATAACGTTCGATTGGCATATGCTTAGGCGTAGGCTGCAGGTATTGGCCCAGCGTCAGAATATTGCAATCCACGGCGCGGAGATCGTCCATCGCCTGAATAATCTCGTCATACTGCTCTCCAACGCCCAGCATGATGCTGGACTTCGTCGGAATCTTCGGCTTCATCTCTTTGGCCCGGCGCAGCAACTCCAGAGAACGTTTGTACTTCGCCTTCGCGCGGACGCGATCCGACAGCCTTGCTACGGTTTCGATATTATGATTCAAGATATCCGGATTGGCATCCATAACAACTTGCAGAGCATCCCAATTGCCCATAAAATCCGGAATAAGCACTTCAACCCGGCAGAACGGCAGCCGCTTGCGGATAGCCGAAATTGTGGCCGCAAAGATGGACGCGCCGCCATCGGCTAGATCGTCGCGTGCTACGGATGTTACGACACAGTGCATTAGCCCCATCTGCTCCGCCGCTTCCGCAACGCGCTCAGGCTCTTGCAGATCCAGCTCAGTCGGCATCCCCGTCTTGACCGCGCAGAATCGGCATGCACGCGTGCAAATATCGCCAAGAATCATAAACGTAGCGGTCCTGTTCGACCAGCACTCGTAAATATTCGGGCAACGCGCTTCTTCGCAAACGGTATGCAGCGTCTTGTTCCGCATCATATTTTTAATTTCGGCATAGTTGCCATCGGTCGTTAATTTTATGCGAAGCCAGTCCGGCTTTGGCAATTTCTCGCGTTTGTTGCGTTCGCTCATATCCATTCCCTGCTTTCACGTTACGTTATAAGTTTACGGCATTGCCATTATTATAACACGCTCTGCTGGCAAAAAGTAATGACAAGCTCTCCAAGATTGATCGTTGATCCATAGTTAATACGAATGCGATCCATCGCAAAACGATATAAGTCGGCGGCGATTCCTTCCGCTTTGTATATCGTTAAGGTCTGCCCTTGTCCAGCTTCAGCACATGATCTACAGAAAACGACACGCATGGGATCCGCTCCGAAGTCACGGTATCATCGTGTCCGAATACTTGCAGCAGAACGTAAGGCTTGCCCGGCTCTTTCAGTACGTATTGCTCGATCGTCAAATTGGCTGGATCGGCAATCCAGTATTCCGGGACGCCGAATCTTGCGTAGGATTCCTTCTTCATCGTCCGGTCGCGCTTCGCGCTGTTCGGCGACAGAATCTCGACCACAAGGTCTGGCGGACCTACAATGGCGTGTTCTTCAATAATATGTTCCCTGCTTCTGTGAATCATAAGAATATCCGGCTGTCTGGTCTCGCTCTCCGATAAAATAACGTCGATAGGGGAGTCCAATATGATATACTCTAGTTCGCAAGAGTCTGTTATGACACGCTCTAATTGATGACTGATCCGCTGATGGGTCGTTGTTGGGGAAGGCTTAAGCTCTAAAATGCCCCCGACGATTTCGTACTGATTGCCGTCCTCCGGCAGCTTGTAATAATCCTCGACCGTCCAGCCGGATTCCTTCCAGAGCAGCGGTTTATCCTTCGGCTCGCCATACATGATCCATCAGCCTCCCAAGTCATTTTCCGCCATTATACCACACATATGTTCGTAATTTCCAGCAACAAACCATGCGGAAGGCTGGGGGTTGGGGATAAAAACGGCAGTTCTGCAAAAACTATCGTTATGACCTCATGCTTATCGAAAGGGTGAGACGCAATTGAAAGCCATCATCCCGCTCTCAGCGCTGATTGCGGCCGCATTGCTGCAGGCTGTGCCCGCGACGGGAGCCGCGGCGGCAGCCCCAGTAAAACAAACACAACCCTCCGGCACTGCTGTCATCCAATCTCAGGCAGCAGGCGCGGCGGAGGAAGGACAACTCGCTGCCAATCTCTTCGACCAGCGCAGGGAGCTCTACGATCAACTAAGCAACGTTACCGGCGTCGAATGGTATTGGATTGCTGCGGTTGATCAATACGAACGCTCCATGTCCAAAGCGAAGCCAAAGGCACGCCCCCTGTTAGGACAAATAGCCGGAGTTTTTGTGGAGCCCGAGCGATGGGCAGGACCGCTTAATCCTGACTCCGATGACAGCTCCCCTGCTTCCATTCGTTTCTTCGAAGGGATCGGCAAGGACGGAGACGGCAACGGTCTCGCGGAACGGACGAGCGACATCGACCTGCTGTATTCGCTCATTACCTTTATGGGAGCAAAAGGCACGGTCGATATGCGATTTCCGGCTGGCGTATGGGATTATTACCATAATAACCGCGCCGTTCAACGGGTGGAGCAATTCGCTGCCATCTACAAGCATTACGGCAAGCTTGATCTATTCGAGCACGCCTTCCCTCTTCCGCTCGGAACTTCGTATTCTTACAGGGATACATGGGGCGATCGCAGAGGCTGGGGCGGCAGACGGAGCCATGAAGGAACAGACTTGTTCGCGGGCCACGGCACCCCGGTGCGAAGCACCTGCTACGGCATTATCGAGATCAAGGGCTGGAACAAGTACGGCGGCTGGCGAATCGGCATTCGTGATCTGAACAACCATTACCATTATTACGCGCATCTCTCCGGCTTCGATAAAAAGCTTAACGTCGGCGACATCGTCGAAGCCGGTCAAGTGGTTGGCTGGGTCGGCAGCTCCGGCTATGGCAAGCCAGGCACATCCGGCAAGTTCCCGCCCCATCTCCATTACGGCGTCTACAGCGATCGCGGCCTTCTGGAATGGGCTTTCGACCCTTATCCCATGCTTAAGCGCTGGGAACAAGCGGAATGGCAACGGCGTCGGAGCGGGAAGTAACTGCTCGCTGGCATTACAGATTGACGATAATGTTTATAAGCCGGATTGCCGAAACAGTGATGCGGCATTTAGGTCGGTCTCGTCGACCTAACTCCAACAAAGCGAGCTTCTCGCAGCTTTTAGAGCGGTGATACCGTCTTAAACCTCAAAAAGCAGCAACAGTGGCTTCACGTCGCTCATATTTCACACACAAAACAGGCTTCCCATCAAAGTCAATAATGATTTGACGGGAAGCCTTTTCGCGTTCAATGCCTTCGGGTAGCGCCCTTATTCCGACTGCAGCTGAATCGACGAACTTCCTTGGGAAGAGTCGCCGTTGCTATGGCCTCCCGGAGCCGAAGGTTCTCCTGGCAATGCTCCTTCGTCTGCCGCACCGCCTTCACTTTCACCCGGCTTGGCTGTAACGCCCCCCGCTCCTTGCTGCAGAGGGACAGATATGTTGGGCGCTTGGGCGGCGGAATCGCCAACCGGCTTGCCCGTACCGTCGTAATAATACATCGGCACATCGCCAACGACGAGCAGATACGAGATCGGAATTTCGGTTTCGACCACCTCGGGTTCCGTATCGAACGGAATAATAATGGATACCTCAGCGACGACTCTAATATACACTTCCACCAAAACCATATTGATGCCGGCGCCCCGTTCGCGGGTATTTAGCTCCACCTTCGTCGCTCCGACCGGCTCGAATTTAACGGGGACCGTAGGACCGAACGACGAGATGATCGCACTGCCGAGGGCATGGCCGATCGGGATATGCTCCGGAATATGCTTGATCTCGCTGAGCGCCGCCTGGACCGTCTTCACCGTCTCCGACGTAATGCTGATATGCTCCGCATAATTCAGCATGAAGCCGGATACTTTGCCGTCCGCGTTCATCTTCCAATCGATAAGTTTATCGGCCTCTGACTTGTGCGCCACCTGGTCCGTGATTGCTTTGTTAATCGCCTGTGTGGCTACCTGCTTCACCCTGACCTTCGCAATGTTCATAAGCGGAGGCCGCAGATTGCGTTCTATGAACACGAACGAGGGTATCGAGAAGACGATCATGAACAGAAGGAGCCATAACAGAATCATCCGTTTGCGAAGACGCGGGCGACTCCGCGGTTCTTTTGGCCTTGTCCCCCATACGGTTGGCTGCGAGGGGCGCTTGGATCCTGCAGCACCGCCCAAGCTGAATGTAAAGATTGGTCTCCGCCGCTTCCAGCTTGCAGCCGGCTTCCCTGCTGCGGGTCTTGCTCCCCACTTGATGCCGCCGCTCCCTGGGCCCGACTTGGTCGTCCCGATCCTGCCCTTCCCGTTTCCCCAGCTTACCGTCTTCGTGCGCCGGAATGAACTGCCCGAACCAAGCCCTGACAGCCCGTCACCGAATCGCCGCCACCAACTCCGTCTTCCCCATCTTGCCATCGCCATCCCCCCGTCCTGTCCTTCTCCATACCCAAGCTTATGCAAAACCCACCCAAAAAAGAAACGGATTGTCCCTTACCCGCCCTTATGGCGTCTCATCCCAACACCAGCGAAACGAAAAGAAGCAATGACAGAACCTATGATGACAAACAGGTTGTTCCATCAAGCCGGATCATGTACACTATTAAACTAGAGGCAGAACGGAGCTGTGTAACGGATCACGGCGGACAACGGAACATTGACGGTGATTGGAGGAGTAGATAACATGTCGCTAAACCGCAAATTGTTGACCGATGCCGACTTCGAGGAGGCACTGGAGAAGGGCACTCGCATTCGCGTCTTCCGCGACAATCTTATCGTCGACGGAAGCTCTGTCATTGTCCGGTTTGACGATACAACCGTCGTAACGCAATCCAGCGTCAGCGATCTTATGTATCATGAACGGGCAGGCTGCGAGTTTTTTGATATTAGGCGCCGATAGGAAGGATCTCAACGTATACATAGCTAATTTCGAAGCAATAACATATAATGAAGCGAATGATTGGTCAAGGCAGCCAGAATACGGAGTGATTGGTCTGAGCAAAGCTAAGGGAAAAGGCGGTACCGGACGAGGCACCGGCAAGAAGGGCTGGAACAGGTGGCAGGCAGGCGAGCGTAGAGCCGCAGGCGCCCCCAAGCCTTACAAGAGTAAAGGCACAAAAAAAACCGACAATACGGACGGAAAATAATTGAAGATTGGAGTGGTCATATTTGAGAAGAAAAGCCCCTATGTCGTTCGACGATCTGCTGAAGGAACTGCAAGACCAGCGTGCAAACCCGGAGGAACAAGCCTCGCTGGGGAAGCTGTTCAATGAAGCATTCATGAGTCAATATTCGAATTGCAAAACGATACAAGAGTTTCTGGAGAAAGGCAACTTTCAGGCTTGGTCGACGGAAGATATGTCGTTGATCCCCGAGGAGCTGCTTAATCGCCATGTGGCGCGCGAGACGAAGTTCGCGGACTGGCCATCCATGCTGGAGAAAGCAAAGTCGGAGCTTGCCGCTGGAGCCTAACCTATATATTCCTTTAAAGCCGAAGGTTTGTCTAACGACAAGCTTTCGTTTTTTTTACACCATCTACCGCCAATCATGTCCTTGCAGCCGCTCTCAAAAGAATGACTACGTCAATCGCTGAACGACCCACATCACTCCGTTAACGGCTCCCAAGCCGATACTCAGCGTAAGCGTCAAGCCGTTGGCCGCGTAATATAATCCGATGACGTCTCCGGCTGTCAGATCGGCCTCTCCCGCCAGCGTAACGCCGGCGTTGCCCAACACCGCCCTAATATTCAAAAGCGTAACGTTAAGATTAAGCACCGGAAGAAGGCTGCTGACCAATATAGTAGAGATCGGCAAAGAACGTCTGACCTGAAAATTCGGGTAAACAGAACCTCCGATACCCAGCGTAACGGGGTTGTTAAGCGAGTAGTTCACCGTAGCGGCAATCCAGTAGCGGCCCGTCACGGGAACTGTATAATTGCCGCTAGTTGCGTTGAAGTCAGGGCTGCCGAAGAACGGTGCCGTCAAGTCCCAGTTGATAAGCTGTGCGCTTGTGGAAACCGTTTGCGAGGCTAAATACGCAGAGAACCCCTCCATGAACGGACTGTCCTTGATGTACAACGTTGACATATTTTTCTTGGCCTCCTCTCGAATCCGATCAAACACTAAACCCCATAATTCCCCTTATCAGTTAATGCACTAGCCTGGCAAGCGGCTTGTACGGAAGTCCGCATGGAGTCGATTCCGTCCGAATATGGTCGAACATCACCTAAGTTTGCCCTCGCTATAAGAACAAAAATAAGACTGCCGGTCGAACAGCAGCCTTTTTATTCGCAAGTTCAATTTTCTCTACTAATCCACAATATTCCTGGTATAGTATGCGATTATATCTTTGCGGCGAATAATACCGAGGAAGACGCGATCGGCGTCAACGACCGGAACGAAGTTCTGATCGGCCGCCAGCGCCAGCATATCGTCCAAGTCGGCGCTGATTTCAACGCATTCGACTTTCATTCGTTTTTTGATGGAGATGACAGGAATTTCGTGCATCGTATCGAAGTCGAGGCCAGGTGTGTCCTTTAGCTTCCATAATAAATCCCCCTCGGATAACGTTCCAAAATACAAGCCCTTCTCGTCCAAGATCGGAATAGCTGTATAGTGACTCGCCTCTAATTTATCCATGGCTTCTTTCATATTAGAGGATGTCATAAGGTAAGAGACCTCGTTTTTGGGATATAAAAACGATTTGATGTCCATTGCGTCACGCTCCTTTAGTATAATTAAATCATATTTCGTCGCTGGGTGCATGCGCAAGGGCTTGGAGCATGTCAAGTGCCATAAGTTATGTCGAGTATCGTTCGAGCCTGGTCCGAATTAATCCAGAAACGAAATGGAGTTGATTTTAATAAGTAATGTCAATTGGACACTTCCCAAAGCTATTATAGCGGCAGGCCGTCGTCATGCCGTTGGCCTTAAATCCGACGGCACAGTGGTTGCTGTGGGCGACAATAAATATGGGCAATGCGATGTAAGCGGCTGGCGCGGCATGGTGGCCGTGGCGGTTGGTAATGTTCATATGGCGACGAACACGGGTAATGCTCATACAATCGGTCTTAAATCGGACGGCACGGTGGCGGCGACGGGTTGGAACAAGCATGAACAATGCAATGTAAGTGGTTGGCGCGATATTATAGCGGTTGCTGCAGGTTGGCGTCGTACCGTAGGGCTTAAATCGGATGGCACGGTGGTGGCTGTGGGCCGAAATAATGAAGGCCAATGCAATGTAAGCGGCTGGAGCGATATGGTGGCGGTAACGGCGGGTGACTGGCATACCGTCGGGCTAAAATCGGATGGTACGGTATCGATTGCGGGTAATAATCAGTATGGCCAATGCAATGTTAGCGAATGGAGCGACATAGTGGCGGTGGCTGCTGGTTACCTTCATACCGCAGGGCTCAAATCGGACGGCATGGCGGTGGCCGCGGGTTCGAATAAGCATAAACAATGCGATGTAAGCGGCTGGCGCGACATAGTGGCAATAGCGGCGGGTAGTTACCATACCATCGGGCTTAAAGCGGACGGTACGGTGACGTCTGCGGGTTCGAATGAGCATGGCCAATGCAATGTAAGCGGCTGGCGCGATATGGTGGCTGTTTCGGCGGGTTGCACTCATACTCTCGGTCTTAAATCCGACGGCACAGCGGTGGCTGTGGGCGACAATAAATATGGGCAATGCGATGTAAGCGGCTGGCGCGGCATCCGCCTGCAATAGCTCCTTCGAATTTATGAAAAAGCGGCAGCCTGGGACGAAATTAAGCCCCGGACTGCCGCTGTTTTTATTGTTGGATGTGTCACTGCTGGATCGTATCGTAAAATTTCTCCTGCACGTATTTCGCCGTCAGATCCAATTGCGCTTTCATGTCGACGCCTTGCTTCGAGAATACCTCCTGAATGACGTTCGTCATCTGCGCGTAGTAGTCTTGCGTGTTGTACGGGGATTCCGGCTTGCCGTCGATCAGCCCAAGCGTTTCCTGGCCGTATTGGTATACGTTGTCGTATTTGTTGAACAGATCGTTAACCTTCTGCCCGTATTCGGAATCCGTTTTGAAGTATTGCAGCACCGCCGGAACATAATATTTGTTATCCGTTTTGCGCTCTTGAATGTTCATCTCCAGCGACTCCAATCCTTTGTCGGAGAAATAGTCGAATGTTGCATAATAGAACGCGATCTCCTGCTCGTCTTTCGAAGCGTTCGGATTAATGACGAGGTAGTCTCCGCCCAATACGCCGTAATGCTTGCCGCCTTTCTCGTAAGCCGGAATCGGATAGACGAGAATGTCCTCCGGCGCCATGCCGCCTTGGTTGAGTCCTTGGTCGACCGGACCGTCGGGGCCCGCGATAACCATCGCGGTTCTGCCTTGCGCGAACGCGCCTACAGCATCGGCCCAGCCAAGCGCCCAGTCCTGCGGAATCGCATCGGCTTCCCACTTGAGCTTGTTATAGTATTCCAGCGCCTTGACGCCCGCGTCGGAGTTGAAGATCGCCGTTATTTTGCCGTCTTGCGCCGTTTGAATGTCTCCTCCAGCCGTGAACAGGAAATTCGTCCAGTTCCAGCCCGCTTCGTTGCCTTTGCCCATCGGCGCGATGCCGGAGATGCCTGCGGCGGGATCCGATACGGCTTTAGCCACGTTTAGCATGTCGTCCCAGGTCCAGTCGAAGCCCGGCAGCGTCACGCCTTTCGCTTCCAGCATTTTTTTGTTGACGGCCACGCCCGTCGGATAACCGCGCTGCGCGATTCCGTACACTTTGCCGTTCACCGTAAATAAATCCTGCAGCGCCGGATTCATCTGATCCTTGAATGAATAGTTGTTGAACAGCTCCGTAATGTCGGCCGCCCAACCTTTCTCCGCCAGAAATTTGCCCTCGGAGGCGTACGTATTGAACAACGTCGGCGCTTCGTTCGCGCCCATCTTGATGCCGATTTCGTTCGGGTTGTACTGCCAATCGCTTTTGATGATCTCGACATTGGGATAAACCTCGTTGAACCTTCTGATCTTGTCATCCTCCAGCGCCCGGTCCTCCACGCGATCCGGCGTCGGATAGTAGATGCTGATGGATACCTTCTTCGATTTGATATCTTCTTCCGGCGTTTTCGTGCTGGCGGAATCGGTAGGCTTGGTTGTCGGGTCAGTGGCAGGCTTGGTGCCTCCGCCGTTGCCGCTGCAAGCGACCAGCGCAAAGCTGAGCGTAAGGAGCGTGGCAAGCGTTAATTGCATTTTACGCATGTTGTGTATCCCCTCTTCATTTGGATTGTTGTGACTACATGCTCATCATAATGGAGGCAGGTTCGTGTCGGCGATGTGTATTCCTATTGCGATCATGTGCAGATTTACGCATTGATAATTCCACCACATAATGTAATTTTGATGAAATTTACCCTTTAACTCCTCCGAGATATAATCCTCTTAATATAAATTTCTGGAAGAATAAGAAGATAATAACCGGAGGAACCATTACGATCGACAATATAGCGAACCGGATATTCAAATCCAGACGACGCGCGTTCAGGACGAAGTCCCGAATGGCCGCGGACAACGGCTTGTTCTCCTGGCTCAGAATAAAGCTTGGCCAGAACCAGTCGTTCCATGCCGTCGCGAAGACGAAGATCGACAATGTCGCAAAGATGGGAATCGACAGCGGGAAGGCGATCTGAAAAAAGCACCTCAGTTCCGAAGCTCCGTCGATGCGCGCCGACTCGAATATTTCCATATGGATGCCATCCATAAACGTCTTGAGCAGAAGAAGGAAAAACGCGTTGGCGCCTGCCGGCAGCCATACCGCAGCAAACGAGCCCATCAGCCCGAGATCCTTCAGGTTAATGAAGTTCGGAATCATATAGGTCGTCGCCGGAATGAACAGCGTCATCAGGAAGTAATATTGAATGCCCGACTTGAAGGGCATGTTCATCTTCGATAGCGCATAAGAGGCAAGTCCAAGAACCAGAATCGTTACGACCATGTTACCGGCGAAAAGAAGCATCGTATTTTTAAAATAGAACGGGAGATCGATGTAGTTCCACGCCTTCGCGTAGTTCTCGAAATGCCATTCCTTCGGCAGGAAGGTCGGCGGGAACGAATTCACTTCGGTGTTCCGCTTAAGACCGTTCAATAAGGAAATCAGGATGGGATAGACCATGCAGCACATCATGGCGATGATCAGAAGATTCATGATCGCGTAAGCGGCTTTGACCTTCCCCTTCTTGAGGTCGTAAGAGGACAATATGCCTCGATCGAAAGACTTCATTGGCCGATGCCCCCTCTGTTGTTAATCCGGTATTGAAAGATGGCGAGAATGCTGAGAGCGAGGAACATGAGCACCCCGAGAGCGGAGGCAACGCCGTAATCTAGCCTGACGAAGGCATATTTGACAATGAGAAGCGCGTAAGTCAACGTTGCGTTGTTGGGACCGCCGTCCAGCATCGCGAACTGCGTCTGGAACCCTTGCGAAGTCGCGATCAGTTGCAGCATGAGCAGAAGCAGAATCTGACCCTTGATCGCGGGCAGCGTAATATGGCGTATGCGGCTCCAGATGCCGGCACCGTCGATCTCGGCCGCTTCGTACCAGTCCCGGGGGACGCTGAGAACGGCCGCCAGATAGATCAGCATCGCGGACCCGAAGCTTTGCCAGGTCTCCATAATGACGATAGAGATCATCGACCAGTTGCGGTCGACCATAAAGCTGATTCCCCCGATCCCGACCGCTTTAAGCACGGCGTTGATCGGACCGACGGGATCGTACAGCCATCTCCATACGCCGTACAGGACGACAAACGGCACGACATACGGCAAGTAAGCCGCGACGCGCGCGAAACCCTGGAATCTACGCATCTCGGAGATAGCTATCGCGATAAGGATCGGGACCCAGAAACCGATGGCAAGCGCGAGCCCCATATAATAGAGCGTATTTTTTACGGCTGTCAAGACATCCCGGTCGGCAAAGATCGTCTTGTAGTTGTCGAAGCCCGCAAAGGAATTGCCTTTGACGAAATCGACGATGTAGAAGCTGTTTAATACGCCCTTAAAGATTGGCAGCCACAGGAACAGCGTAAAGGTGATGACGGCCGGGAGAAGGAACAGATACCCCCATAAATACCGTTTGTATTTGCCCGTACGCTGCGTCCCCTGCCTCGTCTTTGGCTGGTGCTGACCGTTCATTGGAACTGCCGTTGTTTGCTCCATGTGCAGTGGTCCCTCATTCCTATAGGTAATCTACCCCCATTGTAGAGAAACCCGGTCCTCCTGCACATGTGCGTATCTATGCGTATGATAGGCGATTTTACTTCTTCATCTCGCTGGGGCTCACCCCGAAATACTTTTTGAAAATTTTGCTGAAATGCTCCGGGGATTCATAGCCTACAAGCTCGGAAATTTCGTAGCGCCTGAGATCCGTAGTCTGAATCAGCCGCTTGCTCTCCTCCATCCGCAGCTTAATGACGTATTCCCACAGGTTGCAGCCTGTGTTTTTTTTAAACAGATAGCTGAGATAATTCGGGCTGACATGGTTCTTGAGCGCGACCTCGTTCAAAGTAAGCCCCTTCTGCGCGTAGTTCGCGTTAATATACCTGGTTGCCCGCTCCACGATCAGATTATTTTGGGCGTTGATCTCTTCCTCCGTCGGCTCCTCCTCCGAATAGACGCCCCACTTGAAGTCTCCATAATAGAAGACGTAATGATCCTTGAACTGGCGGCTCCAGCGCATCGCCTTGTCTCCCTGTTCGTTCGTAACGCCAAGAAAGTCCGCCCCCTTGAGAATCTGGCTGATGCCGACGACGCAGCCGAACCCGAGAAACTTGTCGACGTTAAAATGAAGGCTCCGCCCGATCATTTCCAGCTGATTGACCTTGTCGACGCTGGAATCGCCGTACTTTGCTTCCGTCCACTGAATGATGATGCAGACGGTGCCGCCGGAATCGTAGAACGACTGATAGTCCCACTCCTTGCCCAGCAGCTCCCCGGCTATGTTGAGCACCGCGTATTGCAGCAGCTCGTCATCCTTCTTCGTCAACGTCCGTCCGCCGGATTCCAAGTCGAGCCTTGCCTTAATGACGGCATAATAGGGCCCGGACAGATCGATGCCGTGTCCTTTTGCAAGCTCGGCAATGATGGCTTCCCGATTGCCCGTATGAGGCTCCAACAGCGACTTGAGCAGCTCCATTCGGACGGGCAGGGGCTCCCGCATGCGAAAACCGTCGTTAAGATCGGACAGCATCTGCTCCGAATCTCTTGCCGTTTTGTCCATATGCAGCAGCACATGCCGCACGGAGCTTAGAAACTGCTCGCTGTTCAGCGGCTTAATGAGATAGTCTTTGGCGCCGAACCTGATGGCAAGCTGCGCGTACTGGAATGTTTCGTGCGCCGATATGATGATCACCTGCACCCACGGTTTAATGATCTTGGCCTGCTGCATCAGCTCGATGCCGCTCATCGACCCCATCTGGATATCCGTAACGAGCAGATCGATATCCTCCATGCGAATATAATCCAGCGCCTCGTATCCGCTGTGCGCGTTAAAAAGCCCTTTGATCGCAATGCCCGAAGTCGAGAGCAGCTGGGTTAATCCTTCGCAGATAAGAGGTTCGTCGTCCACGATGAGAATATTGTACATTCGCAATCATCCTTTCACTCTATTTATGATTCCGTGCCGGGCAACGGGTCCTCGTAGGTGGCGGGCAAGACAAGAATGGCAGCCGTCCCGCCTTCCTCACGTCTTCGGTAGCTCAATCCGTATGAATGGCCAAAATGCAGCTGAATGCGTTGATGAATGTTGCGGATGCCGTACCCCAGCGTGTGGTCGGCTTCTTCCTCGTACAACAGCCGCTCCATGTTCCCGATGTCGGCTTGCTTGTAGCCGTTATCCTCTACCTTGATCGTTACGCGCTCCCCTTCGACGGCGGCCGTGATCATGATTTCCCCGTCATCGCCCATCAGCTTGACGCCATGGATTATGGCGTTTTCGATCAGCGGCTGCAGCGTAATTTTCGGAATACGGATACCTTTCGCCGCATCCTGCACCCTCCAGATCACCTTGAACTCGTACGAATATCGCTTCTGCTGCAGGTTGACGTAGGCTCCGGCATGCTCCAGCTCCTCCTCGAGCCGAATCAGCTCGCGGCCGCGGCTGAGGCCGATCTTCATCAGCTTCGACAGCTCCTTGATCATCTCCGCCGACTCCGTATTCCCTTCCAGCGTGCTCTTCCAATAGATGCTTTCCAGCGTATTGTAGAGGAGATGCGGATTGATCTGCTGATAGAGCAGCTGCAGCTGCGACTCCTTCTGCTTGAGATCCATATGATACTTATAATGAATAAGAGCATTTAGCCGTCTGGCCATATCGTACATGGCGGCCATCAGGACGCCGACTTCGTCGTGCCTGCGCCGGCTTGGCGTCTCCGGCACGAGCCTTCCTGGCTCGTACTTGCGCACGAACTGCGCGAGCTTCTGAAGCGGCGTCATAAGCGAACGCCAGAAGTAGAGCAGGAATACGCTGCCCAACAGCATGTATGCAATGGTAATGAACTGAATGACGCGCTTAAGCTCGTTCTGCTGCTTGAGCAGCGAACCGACCGGAATTTGATAGATGAGCCTTTGGTTCATTACCCTGCTATAGTTGACGATATAGATGGAATCCTTGGTCATTGCTTCGATCGTGCCGGAGGACGCATGGTCGATATCCACGCTCGCTTCCGGTGGCAGCTCGGCAATCGTACCTGCCAATTCAGGCTGCGTTGAGGTCATAATCCGGCCGGTCCAATCGGTAAACATCATAAGATGTCCTTGTGGAAGGGACACGGAATGCAGCGCTTCCCGCACCTTCTTCTCCATGTTTGTCGCGACAAGCACGCCGATGATCCGATCTCCGTTTCCCGTGTTATTGACCGCTCGAATGAAGGCCAGCGTCTGGATGCGAGACAAATTTTTGTTTCCGTTGATGAGTTCCATGTAGCCGCTGCCCTTATGGCTTACCGCTTCGTCGAACCATTCCGGCTTCGTGCTGTCGTTAAAGAAGTAGACGCCCGTCTGCAACACCTGCCGCTTCGGAGCGAAGAAGTAATAGTCCTCCGGATCGTACACGTACAACGAATAGTAGACGGCTTCGCCGCCGTTGACCGGGATGGACAGGCTCGCCAGCAGCTTGTCGACGGCATCGTATTTGCGCACGCGTTCGATGACCGCTTCTGCTCCGCTCGGCACCAGTTTTTGCGTAGAAGGATGCTGGATAATCGTCGCCGTCACTTTGTCGATCGTATCGATATCGCGGTTAATCAGCGCGTGATTCTGCTTGATCAGCTCGGCGTAGGCGTTCGTCACCTGATTTTTGAGCAATTCCTCCGCTTTGAGATTGCCGTACCAATGCAACAGGAAGACGGGACTCACCATAAGCAGGAACAACAAAATAAGCTGCTGCTTCATATTTAATTTCGTTAGTGGATGAATGACGGATCTGCCCACCTGTCGCACCTCCCGCTCTCTCTGTACTATAGCATGGATACAGCGCTTTCAGTGTAGCCGATTCTATGGGCTTGCAGGTTAGGTAAGGCGGGTATCGTAGAAATGCACATACTGAGGGGTGACAGTTGATACGAGCGTTTTGGTTCGGGAGGCGGGCGGCGTGGCGGCAGTATGGCGTGCAAAGTTGCTGCGACCGGTGCTGGATCCCGATTTTTTCGGGCTTCAGCTCGTAAAGTCGCCCCTCGCGGCTCTGTAAGCCGATTTTCTCGGGCTATTGCGAACGTAGTAGGTCTGCATTGCTCTATAGCCCGATTTTCTCGGGCTATTGCGA